>NZ_JBSGJR010000193.1:0-10923 GCF_053605645.1 Micromonospora sp. NPDC003776 | reverse complement strand
GGACGGGCCGCCGGAGACCGGCCGGGCGGCGACCGCGGCCGGCACGGCGGTGCCGGCGAAGGGCGTGGCGCCCCGGGTCGCCGGGGTCGTCACCGTCGCCGGGGCGGGGCGGGACAGCGCCGAGGCGATCGCGGCCTGCGCGTCGCGGCGGCGCCGGTTCCAGGCGCCCCGGTCGCCGTCGAAGTAGCCCTGGCGGTAGCCGAACCGGTAGCCGATCCGGTAACTGAGCTGGCCGTGCAGGCGGCCGGCGGCGTAGCAGGTCGAGCTCAGCACGAGCACGAGGAGGACGGCGAGGAACGGGCTCATCGCTCCTCCGGCTCGGTGAGGGGGTCGATCACCAGCAGCCGCTCCAGGTCGTCGGTGCTGACCTCCTCGACCAGCTCGACGCTGATCCGGCAGCCGTCCAGCATCACCTCGGCGACCGAGGCCCGGCGGATCTCGCCGCCCGCGTCGTAGACCCGGACGCTCAGTTCGGGGCAGCCGAGGTGGGTACGCCACGCGTTCCACTCGGCCCGGTCCCCGACGCTAAGCGACAGGTACCGGCAGCCCCGGGCGAGGTAGAGACGCCACGGGGCGCTGAGGCCGGCGGCCACTCCGTCCGCGATCAGGCCGAACGCCTGGGCGCGGGTCGCGAGTTCGGTCACGAGGCCCCCTCGGCACCCGCGGCGTGACGCATGTGAGCACTAATCGTCTCAGGCACGTGACACACCGTAAGTTGTCTCATGAGCGTGACAGTATCAGCTTTTCGTCTGTTTACCGCCGTACTGGCGTCCATCTATTCTGCCCGGGTGGCACCCCTCGAAAAGAGCACAGACTCGTTTACCGGGAAGCCGAGGCCGCCGTCACGTCCGCGTGACAGCAGCGTGCCGGGCCACCCCGCAAACGGCGACTGGTCGTACGGTCACGGGGTGACCGAGACGGCCAACGCACGGAAGATCGCCTTCGCCACCTTCGTCCGCCGCGCCCTGGACGACGCGCGAGCCATGCGGGCCTGGAGCGGCACCGAGGTCTCCCGGCGCACCGGCGTCTCCCGGCAGACCATCAACCGCTGGGTACGCGGCGACTGGGCCAGCGATCCCGAGGTCGAACGGGTGGTCGCCTTCTGCGAGGGGCTCGGCCTCAATCCGGCCGCGGCGTTCGCCGCGCTCGGCTGGAACCGGGCCGCCGCGCCGCGTACCGCCCCGGCCCCGCCCCCGATGGACCCGGACGTCGAGGCGCTGCTGCGCCGGCTGGTGGATCCCCACGTGTCCGACGCGGAGAAGTTCCACATCCGAGAGACCATTCGCTACCTCGCTTACCGCCCGACACTCCCTGCTGATGCGGGAAAACGAGGCAGACAGGCCGGATAGGCGACCCGCCGGACAGTTCCGCAAATGGCGAAAGAACGGCAGGACGAATCCGATCGATCCCCTACGGGCCCGGACCGGACGCGCTAGCGTCCCTGCTTGTACTGCTCGGGGCTCGTCATCGGCGGGGGGACGGGACAAAGCCGAACTCAGCCCTGCGGGACAGAAGGAGGGGTCTGTCCATGACCCTGAAATGGTTGTCAGTCGTGGTCGCGGTGGTGTCGGTGACATCGTGCGTGACCGGCAACGTGGTGGTCGGCGTACTGAACGGCGGGCAGCTTCCCCTGATCGTCAACCTCTTCGCCCTCACCACGGCCGGCACCGCGGTGGTTCTCGCCGTCGTCGCCGAGCTGCACGACCGGCTCAACGACCGGGTCAGCGCGCTCACCGAGTTCCTGGTGGCGCGGCTCAACGAGATCGAGGCGCACACCGGCGACCGGAACACCGGCTTCGTGGAGGGCTACCTGCTCAGCCACGGTCAGGACGCGGCCGTGGTGCCGTTCGGGCGCCGGGGGCGGGGAGCCGCCGAACGCTGATCCGAGCCCCCGCCGGACGTCACATCTCGGCCACGAATACGCCACGGTGCCCGGGGTACGCTGACGCGCGTGCCGCCGTTGAATCTGGGCAACCAGCAGCCGAAGACCCCGTTGGACGCCGACCACGCGTGGCGCGCCACCGCCGCCCGCGCCGCCGACGTGGTGTTCTTCTTCGACTTCGACGGCACGCTGGCGCCGGTCGACGTCGACCCGACCGCGGTCCAGCCGGCGCCCAGGGTGCTGGCCGCGCTGGAGGCGCTCGCCCCCCACGTACGCCGGATCGCCATCGTCTCGGCCCGCCCGGTGGACTTCCTCCGCGACCAGCTCGGCGGCCTCGCCGGCATCGACCTCTACGGGCTCTACGGCCTGGAGCACAGCCACTCCGGCGGCGAGACGGTCACCGAACCGGCCGCGCTGCCCTGGGTGCCCACCATGGCGGAGCTGGCCGAGCAGGCACGGGCCGAGCTGCCGCCCGGGGCCCTGGTGGAGTTCAAGCGGCTCTCGGTCGCGCTGCACTGGCGCACCGCCCCCCAGCTCGGCGACCTGGTGCAGGAGTGGGGCCGGCAGCGGGCCGAGCGGCTCGGGTTGCGCTGCCAGGCCGGGCGGATGGTGCTGGAGCTCAAGCCCCCGGTCGACCGGGACAAGGGCATGGTCATCGGCGAGGTGATCCGGGACGCCGGCGGCGCCTGGTACTTCGGTGACGACGTCTCCGACATCAAGGCCTTCGCGGCGCTGCGCGCCCGGGCCGCCGCCGACCCGGACTTCCTCGGGGTCTGCGTGGCGGTCGCCAACCCGGAGACCGGTCACGAGGTGGCCGACGCCGCCGACCTCACCCTCGACTCCCCCGCCGCCCTGGCCGACTTCCTCACCACCGCCCTCCCCCACCTCCCCTGACCCACGGTTCCCGCCCCGCCCCGCCCTGCCCGCCCCGTTGATCATGGAGTTGTGGCGGTGAACAAAGGGGACACAAGGGGCGTGTCAGGCCCCACAAGCCCATGATCGGCGCCTGGACCCGCGGGACGCCGACGGTCAGGCGCCGAAGCGGCGTTGGCGGGTGGCGTAGGAGCGGAGGGCGCGGAGAAAGTCGACGCGGCGGAAGTCCGGCCAGTTGAGCTCGCAGAAGTAGAACTCCGAGTGGGCGCTCTGCCAGAGCATGAAGCCGGAGAGGCGCTGCTCGCCGCTGGTCCGGATGATCAGGTCCGGGTCCGGCAGGCCCTTGGTGTAGAGGTGCTCCGAGATGTGGTCGACATCGATCGAGTTGGCCAGCTCCTCGATGGTGCCACCGGCCGCGGCGTGCTCCAGCAGCAGCGAGCGGACCGCGTCGGCGATCTCGCGCCGGCCGCCGTACCCGACGGCGATGTTGACCTGGGCCCCGCCGCTGCGGTCGCGGGTGCGCTCCTCGGCGGCCTTGAGCGCGGCCGCGTGCTGCGCGGGCAGCACGTCGAGCGCGCCGACCATCCGCAGCCGCCAGGGGTTGCCCTCCTCTGCCAGCTCGGTGGTGAGGTCCTCGATGATCTGGAGCAGCGGGTCCAGCTCGGCGGCCGGCCGGGAGAGGTTGTCGGTGGAGAGCAGCCAGAGCGTGACGTGTCCGACGCCCGCCGCGTCGCACCAGCGCAGCAGCTCCTTGATCCGCTCGGCGCCCATCCGGTGGCCGTCGTTCGGATCGACGAAGCCCATCTCCCGGGCCCATCTACGGTTGCCGTCGCACATCACGCCGACGTGCCGGGGCACCGGCCTGCCCGCGAGCTTCGCCGTGAGCCGGCGCTCGTACACGGAGTAGAGGAGTTTCCGCAGAGTCATCACCTTGCAGGGTAGCGACCCGCGTGGAAGATCAGTGCTGCGGTGGCGCATCGCGCGCCGGGATGCCGATTCCGATCATCGCCAGGGTGCGGGCGTCGAGACGTCCGTCACCCAGCCCCAGCTCCACCACCGTCCGGTAGACCCGCTCGTCCCGGCGGGCCGCCCGGACCGCCCCGTCCACCACCCAGCGCCGCCGGGCCAGCCAGGCCGCGGCCGAGCTGTGCCGCAGGTGCGTGCCGAGGCGGCGGCGCAGGCTGTCGGCGTACCGGCGGGCGGCCCGCTCCGGGCTGCCGGCGGCGGCCGCGCCGGCCAGTGCCCCGGAGCGCAGCGCGTAGAAGATCCCCTCGCCGGTGAAGGGATTGATCAGGGAGAGCGCGTCGCCGGCCAGCACCACCCGACCCCGGCCCGGTGCCGGGCGATGGGTGGACAGCGGCAGGTGGTGGGCCCGCAGGTCGGTCACCGTGGCCGGGTCGGTGCCCGGAAGCAGGGCGGCCAGCCGGTCCAGCAGGTGGGCCCGGCTCAGCGGCTCGCCGCGCAGCACCTCCCCGTACCCGATGTTCGCCCGGCCATCGCCGATCGGGAAGGACCAGGCGTACGCCGGCCAGCGCGGCGACGAGGTGATGATGAGCTGCTCCGGCGGGCCGGGGAGCGCCGGGGCGTAGCCCCGGATGGCGAGCGCGAGGTGCCGGTCCGGGTTGACCGGGTGCCCCAGCGCCCGGCGCAGCACCGAGCCCGCGCCGTCGGCCCCGACCACCGCCTTCGCGGCCAGTTCCCCGTCGAGCACCACCTGGTCGGGTCGTACCTCCACCCGGCGTACGGCGTGCCGGCGCAGCTCCGCGCCGGCGGCGACCGCCGCCGCGACGAGGCGGGCGTCGAACACCCGCCGGGGCACCGTGTACGCGGGCCGGGGCAACGCGCGGGCCACCGTGCCCCCGCCCGGGCCTACCAGGCGCAACGCGGGCAGCGGGCGGTAGCCGTCGACCGCCCCGGTCACCCCGAGCTCGGCGAGGACGTCCAGCGCGTGCGCGGCGATGCCGTCCCCGCACGCCTTGTCTCGGGGGAAGTCGTACCGGTCGAGCAGCAGCACCCGCGGCGCCCCCGCACGCCGAGCGCCGAGCGCCGCCGCCGCGCCGGCAGGCCCAGCTCCGACGACGACCACGTCGTACTCGTCCACCACCCCGCCATCCTCCCCCGCGCCGGACGTCGACCCCGGCCGCCGCGCCCCACCCATCGGTGTTGATCAAGGGGTTCGGGTCGGGCAGCGCCCCGATTCCGGACGCGAAACCCTTGATCAACGGGGCGGGGACGCCGGGGTGGTGGTGCGGCCGGCGCGGTGGAGGGACCAGAGGCAGAGGAGGGCGGCGGCCAGCAGGGGGCCGCCGTCGCGGATCAGGCCGTCCAGGCCGAGGAGCCACCAGCAGAGGGGCAGATCGACGGCGAGCGTGCCGAGGGTGATGAGGACCAGCAGCCGGCGGGCCCAGGTCCGACCCCGCACCACGAACTCGGTGCAGAACAGCACCAGCCAGCTGACCGCGATACCGGCGGCGAACCAGAACAGCACCGCCGGCACGGCGCTGAGCCGGCCGTCGAGGATGGATCCGCCGGCGACCAGCGCGGGCACCAGCATCAGCGGGCTGTAGGTGAACGCGGCGACCCGGGCGGTGAGCAGCCAGCCGGTGACCGGCCCGCGTTTCGGGGTCACCTCCCGCCAGGAGATCACGCCGTTCTCGACGACCAGGCCCTTGCGGTGCCGGACCAGGTGGCCACCGACCGCGTCCGACCGGTAGAGCAGCACCACCACGGAGACGCAGAGCGCGGTGAGCACGCCGAAGCCGAGCAGGCCGGGCAGCGGCGGCACCCCCGACCGGGGTACGACCAGCCGCCCGACCGCGAAGACCGTGGTGACCGCGAGGATCAGCCCGAACGGTTTCGCCGCCACCCGACCCCGGTTGACGTGCCCGATCAGCACCAGGAAACCGAGCGAGCGGAGCATCGCCCAGCCGGTGCGTACGGCCAGGCCGAACTCCTGCTCCGGGGCGTACCAGTAGTTGAGCAGCTCGACCACGACGGTGGCCGCCGCCGTGCCGGCGAGCAGGGTGGTCAGCGCCCGGACGGCGGACGGCCGCCGGACCTCGACAGGTTCGGCGGCCGTCCTCATGGGATCCGGTGTTGCCCGGTGCGGGCAACCGTCACACCTCTACTTCTGCGGCTCCGCGTCGAGCCGGGCGCGCAGCGCGTCCAGCTCGGCCCAGAGGACGCCGGGGAGCTTGTCCCCGAACTTCTCGAACCACTCGCTGACCAGCGGCAGCTCGTTGCGCCACTCCTCCGGGTCGACCTTGAGGGCGATCCGGACGTCCTCCGGCGTCATGTCCAGGCCCTCGACGTCGAGCGCGTCCTGGGCGGGGACCATGCCGATCGGGGTCTCGACGGCCTCGGCGCGGCCCTCGATCCGCTCGATGATCCACTTGAGCACCCGGGAGTTCTCCCCGAAGCCCGGCCAGAGGAAGCTGCCCTCGGGGTCCTTGCGGAACCAGTTCACGTAGTAGATCTTGGGCAGCTTGGACTCGTCGCCGTCCGCGCCCTTGCCCATCTCGATCCAGTGCCGGAAGTAGTCACCGGCGTTGTAGCCGATGAACGGCAGCATGGCCATCGGGTCGCGGCGCACCACGCCGACCGCGCCCGACGCGGCCGCGGTGGTCTCCGAGGAGAGCGTGGCGCCCATGTAGACGCCGTGCACCCAGTCGCGGGCCTCGGTGACCAGCGGTACGGTGTCCCGCCGGCGCCCGCCGAACAGGATTGCGTCGATCGGCACGCCGTTCGGGTCGTAGTAGTCGTCGGCCAGGATCGGGCACTGGGTGATCGGGGTGCAGAACCGGCTGTTCGCGTGCGAGGAGAGGCTGTCGCTCTCCGGCGTCCAGTCGTTGCCCTTCCAGTCGATCAGGTGGGCCGGCGGCTCGCCCATGCCCTCCCACCAGATGTCGCCGTCGTCGGTGAGGGCCACGTTGGTGAAAATGGAGTTGCCGCGGTCCAGGGTCCGCATCGCGTTGGCGTTGGTCTTCCAGTCGGTGCCCGGCGCGACGCCGAAGAGGCCGTACTCGGGGTTGACCGCGTAGAGGCGGCCGTCCGGGCCGAACCGCATCCAGGCGATGTCGTCACCGATGGTCTCGACCTTCCAGCCCGGGATGGTCGGCTCCAGCATGGCCAGGTTGGTCTTGCCGCAGGCCGACGGGAAGGCGCCGGCGACGTGGTAGACCTTGCCCTCCGGCGAGGTGATCTTGAGGATCAGCATGTGCTCGGCGAGCCAGCCCTCGTCGCGCCCCATCACACTGGCGATGCGCAGCGAGTAGCACTTCTTGCCCAGCAGCGAGTTGCCGCCGTAGCCCGAGCCGTACGACCAGATCTCCCGGGTCTCCGGGAAGTGCGAGATGTACTTGGTGTCGTTGCACGGCCACGCCACGTCCTGCTGGCCGGGAGCGAGCGGGGCGCCGATCGAGTGGAGCGCGTGCACGAAGTCGGCGTCGTCACCCATCGCCTCCAGGACCTTCGAGCCCATCCGGGTCATGATCCGCATCGAGGCGACCACGTACGGGCTGTCGGTGATCTCGACGCCGAACATGGGGTTCTCGGCCTCGACGGGGCCCATGCAGAAGGGGATGACGTACATGGTGCGCCCGCGCATGGAGCCGCGGTACAGGTCCGTCATCGTCCGCTTCATCTCGGCCGGCGCCATCCAGTTGTTGGTGGGGCCGGCGTCCGCCTCGTCGACGGAGCAGATGAAGGTGCGCTCCTCGACCCGGGCGACGTCCGTCGGGTCGGTCCGCGCGTAGAACGAGTTGGGCTTCTTCTCAGGGTTCAGCCGGATCAGGGTGCCGCTCTCGACGAGCTCGTCGGTGAGGCGGCGCCACTCCTCATCGGACCCGTCCACCCAGACCACCCGATCGGGGGTGGTCAGTTCCGCGACCTCACGTACCCAGGCGAGCAGTTTGGGGTGGGACGTCGGGGCCTGATCGATACCCCGAACAGTAGCCGGAGCAACCATGTCACATCTCCTTGTGGTCGACGCTGACCGATGTATGGGATGCACGAGTTCTGGCGAGCGAGTGCGTCGCCTTCGTGGAAACCTGGGATTGGGCTCAGCGTAAACCGGGCTGCCTCGCGAGTCAGTGGGACTGGTTGTGAAGAACTGCACAAGGTGCGGCCACGCTGCGGCATCGCGATCTCTTACCCGCTTTCGCGCGCAGTTTCACGCAAATCTTGCGGAGAACCTTCGACGAGTCCCGACGGCGCCGACCGTCCGCGGGTGCACCATCCGTGGAAGCACGCGCGCGTGCACGAACGACGATTCTGTGATCCCGTCCACAATTCCACGACAGGGGGTTACGCTCCGCTCACGGAGATCGGCAGCAGCGGTCGGCCGGCGTGGACCGCCGGCGGCCGCCGGGCGAGCGCGGTCCCAGTCCTTGCTTGTTACCGCTCCCATGTGTCCGGAACCGGTACTCTCGGCGGGTGGCCGCGACGATGACCCGGGACCGGACAGGGTCTCCGCACACCCGTCCGGGTCCGCTCGGCGCGCTCGTCGACCGGTTCGGGCACCTGGTCCGCGAACTGAGCAAGTTCGCCACGGTGGGCGGGTTCGCGTTCCTCATCGACCTGGCGCTCTTCAACTACCTGGCCAGCGCCCGGCACGTACCACCGCTGGCGGCGAAGACCATCTCCACGGTCGTCGCGGCGACCGTGGCGTTCCTCGGCAACCGGTTCTGGACCTGGCGGCACCGCCAGCGCGCCCACCCGGCCCGGGAGTACGCGCTCTTCTTCTTCTTCAACGCAGTGGGCCTGGGCATCGCCGTCGCCTGCCTGGCGATCAGCCGCTACGGCCTGGGCGCCATCTGGCCGGCGGTGTTCCAGACCCCGCTGGCGGACAACATCGCCAGCTTCATCGTCGGCACGGGCCTCGGGACGCTGTTCCGATTCTGGTCGTACCGGCGGTTCGTTTTCGTGGAGGCGGGAACACCCCCCGTTCCGGGAACGAGCAACGACCGAGAGTCCGGGGCGTGACCTACCGCCCATCCCGTCCCGCCGGGCCGAGTCGGCCCTGCCCGCTGCCCTAAGGTGTTCCGCATGCCTCTTGTCCGCCTGCTGCCCGAGCGCTGGCAGAAGTTCGTCCACGAGGCGCTCAAATTCGGCATCGTCGGCGGCATCAACACCGTCATCAATTACGCGGTGTTCAATGCGCTGGCACTCACGGTTTTCCAAAACGGCCAACTGAAGGCGACGGTCATCGCGACCATCGTGGCGACGATCACGTCGTATCTGATGAATCGCCACTGGACGTACCGGGACCGGCCGAGTTCGGCACTTAAGCGCGAATATGCCCTGTTTTTCCTGTTCAACGCGACCGGCCTGGTCATCGAGCTCGGGGTGCTGGCAGCGGCGAAGTACGGCCTGGGCGTGACCAGCCTGCTGATGCTGAACGTGGCGAAGACCGGTGGTGTCCTGCTGGCCACCCTGTTCCGGTTCTGGTCGTACCGGACCTTCGTCTTCCAGCCGGTCCCGCAGCACGCCGCGGAGACCTGGCATGCCATTCCCCGGGACGAGTGGGACAACGTGGGGGAGATGGACCCGGTGGCGGAGCTGGCCGAGTCGGTCAGCGAGTTGGAGGAGACCGAACCCCGGCCGGGCGAGCGAACCACCCCGGTGCGCCGGACGCCCGACCTGCGCCCCGACTACGCCCCACCGCAGGGTCGCCCGGCCGCGGCCGACGCCGGCCTCGGCGCCGACCTGACCGCCCAGCTCCAACCCACCCCGCGCCACCTCCCCCGCCGCTAACCGCTAACCCGCCCCCGGACCGGGGCGACCCGAGCCGGTGATCAAGGAGCTTGCGTCTGGTTTCCGAGCCGGTCCCGACGCAAACTCCTTGATCAACACACGAAGGGGGCGGGTCAGGCGGAGGGGTCGCGGAGGGGTTTGCCCTCGCGCATGTCGGCCAGGATCTCGCGCATCTCGCCGTCGCCCAGGCTGTGCTTGTCGTGGTGGGCCTCGACCAGCTCGTAGAGCTTCGTCTGGACCTTGTCCACGTGCGGCACGTCGGTGAGCACCGACTGGCCCCGCTCACCCGCCGACTCGATGGTCAGGGTGCCGCAGCCGAGCAACCGCTCGACGAACTTCTGGTGCATGGAGTGGTCGTTGATCCGGGTCAGCGGCAGGTCCCGGCGGTTGCGGGAGAAGACGCCCTCCTGGAGCAGCACCCGCTCGTTGGTGAAGAGGTAGTGGGTGGTCCGCCAGACCAGGAACGGCCACAGACCCAGCCAGAAGACCAGCACCAGGCCGAGCACCGCGATCACGTACAGCGCGATGGTGCCGCCGTCGCCCTCGGGCAACAGGACCCAGCCCGCGACCACCGCCGCGATGGCGAGCACCAGCACCAGGATCGGCCTGAGCAGGGCCTTCCAGTGCGGGTGCAGGTGCAGCACGACATGCTCGTCCTCGGTGAGCACGTCTTCGGGGAACGCCACGGGAACCTCCTCGCAGAACAGGACGCGCTGACCGTAACCGGTCGGCGCATCCCGCGGGATCGGCCGCGCGGAGGGTGCTCAGCGCAGATGCAGCACGTCGCCGGCGGCGAGGCGCAACGGGCCCTCCGGCGCGTCGACCTGGAGCTGCCCGTCCTCGTCCACCCCGGTGGCGGTGCCGCGCACCTCCCGGCCGTCGGGCAGCAGCACCCGGACCGGCCGGCCCACCGTCGCGCAGGCCACCACGTACGCGTCGCGCAGCCCGCTGGCCACCGCGTCGCCGCCGGCCGAGCGCCACCGGTCGTACCAGTCGGCGAGGGCGCGGAGCAGCGCGCGCAGCAGCGGGTCCCGGTCGGTGGCGGCGGCCCCCGCCAGCTGGAGCGAGGTCGCCGGCAGCCCGGTCGGGTTCGCCGGCAGCTCGTCGGCGCGGAGGGTGACGTTGAGGCCGATTCCGACCACGATCGCGGGCGGCTGGGCCGAACCGTCGCCCGGCACCGCCTCGGCGAGCACGCCGGCGCACTTCGCGCCGTCGATCAGCAGGTCGTTGGGCCACTTCAGGCGGGCGTCCAGCTCGGCGAGCCGGGCCACCGCCTCGACCAGGGCGACTCCGGCGAGCAGCGGCAGCCAGCCGTACCCCTGGGGTGGCACGGGGGACCAGCCGCGCTCGGCGACGGCGTCACCGGGGCGGAGCAGGACGCTGGTCGCGATGCCGGCCCGCGGCGGCGACTGCCA
>NZ_JBSGJR010000192.1:0-10952 GCF_053605645.1 Micromonospora sp. NPDC003776 | reverse complement strand
ACCGGCTCGCTGGCGGTGGCCGGCGGGCGGACGCCGCTGGGCCTGCTCACGGCCGGCCTGCTGTCGCCGGTCGCCACCCTGCGGGCGCTGCCCTGGGCGGCCCGGGGACTGCCCCGGCCCCGGTCCGACGGGCCGAGCCTGGGACGAAGCCTGGTCAGCGTGGCGGTCACCGCCGCGCTGCTACTCCTGTTCGGGTTGCTCTTCGTCTCGGCCGACGCGGTCTTCGCCGACCTGGTGACGGGGGCGCTGCCCGACGTCTCCCCGCCGGGCATGTTCGGCTGGCTGGTCCGGCTGCTGCTGGTCGGGGCCGTGCTGCTCGGCGGGGCGTACCTGCTGGCCGCACCGCCCGACTTGGAACTGCGGGCCGGGCCGGCCCGGGTGGTCCGGCGGCTGGAATGGGTGCTGCCGCTGGCCCTGCTCGACGCGCTCTTCGCCGCCTTCGTGCTGGTGCAGCTGGCCGTGCTCTTCGGCGGCTCCGCGCACGTGCTGCGCACGGCCGGCCTCACCTACGCCGAGTACGCCCGGGGCGGGTTCTGGCAACTGCTGGCGGTCTCCGCGCTGGCCCTGCTGGTGATCGCCGGGTCGCTGCGCTGGGCGCCCCGCCGCAGCCGGGCCGACCGGGTGCTGATCCGGCTGCTGGTCGGCGGGCTGACCGGGCTCAGTCTGGTGGTCGTGGCCTCGGCCATCTACCGGATGCAGGTCTACACCGACGCGTACGGGGCGACCCGACTACGCCTGGTGGTGACGGCCGTGGAGCTCTGGCTGGGGCTGCTCTTCGTGCTGGTCGGAGTGGTCACCGTCCGGCTCCGGGGCGCCTGGCTGCCGCGGCTGGTGCTGGGTGCGGGGGTGGTCGCCCTGCTCGGCCTGGCCGTGGTCAACCCGGACCGGCTGATCGCCGAGCGGAACGTCGAGCGGTGGCAGCGGATCGACCGGCTGGACGTCGAGTACCTCTCCGGGCTCTCGGCGGACGCCGTACCGGCCCTGGACCGGCTGCCCGAGCCGCTGCGTTCCTGCGCGCTGCGGGAGATCGCCGCCGAACTACCCGAGGACGGCTGGCAGGCGGCGAACCTGGGCCGGGCGCAGGCCCGGGCGACGCTCGGTGCGGATCGGGCCGGGCGCACGACCCCCGTCTGCCCTTGACATTCCCGCTGATCAGGCGAGACTGCCGGGGATGGCCGGAGGCGAGGAGCGGGACGCCCCGGAGCGGCCCGGGTTGGCCGTTCCGGTGCCCGTGCCGCGCGCCCCGCAGCCGCTGCGGCGCACCAGGATCGTGCTGGCCGAGGTGTCCCGGCCGGCCAGCCGGGCGGACCGGACCCGGTCGGAGCTGACCCAGCAGACCCGGGTCGGCGAGACCCTGGTCCAGGGGCTGGTACGCGCGCAGCTCACCCTGGCGCTGCGGCTGAGCCTGCTGGTGCTGATCGGGCTGGGCGGCCTGCCCTGGCTCTTCGCCATCGCGCCCTCGGTCGGCCGGGTCACCGTGCTCGGCATCAACCTGCCCTGGCTGCTGCTCGGGGTGGTCGCCTTCCCGTTCCTGATCGGGGTGGGCTGGGCCTACGTGCGGCTGGCGGAGCGGAACGAGCAGGACTTCACCGATCTGGTCCAGCGGCCGGAGCGCTGACGTGGGCAACGGGTACGTCGTCCCGGCGATCGTGGTGGTCACCCTGGTCACCGTCGGGATCGGCTTCTACGGGCTGCGGCTGGCCCGGACCACGTCCGACTTCCTGGTCGCCTCCCGGGCGATCAGCCCGACCTGGAACGCCGCCGCGATCGGCGGGGAGTACCTGTCGGCGGCGAGCTTCCTGGGCGTGGCCGGGCTGATCCTCAAGTACGGCGTGGACGTGCTCTGGTATCCGGTCGGCTTCGCCGCGGGCTACCTGGCCCTGCTGCTCTTCGTGGCCGCGCCGTTGCGCCGGTCCGGGGCGTTCACCCTGCCGGACTTCTGCGAGGTGCGGCTGGGCTCGCGGCGGCTGCGCAAGCTGGCCACCGTATTCGTGATCTTCATCGGCTGGCTCTACCTGGTGCCGCAGCTCCAGGGCGCGGGCCTGACCCTGGCCACGGTCGCCGGCTCGCCGTACCCGGTGGGAGCCCTGCTGGTCGCCGTGGTGGTGACCGCCAACGTGGCGCTGGGCGGCATGCGGGCGATCACCTTCGTCCAGGCGTTCCAGTACTGGTTGAAGCTGACCGCGCTCGCCGTACCCGCGATCTTCCTGGCGCTGCAGTGGCAGGCCGACGCCCGCCCGGCGGTGACCCCGCCGGACGGGCCGGCGTTCCGGACCGCGACCACCGTCGTGGTCGAGCACCGCGCGACCCTCACCTTTCCCGGCGGCGACGTCCGGGAGGTACGCCCCGGCGACCACCTCGACTTCGCGGCCGGCGACCCGGTCCCCGAGGTCTCCGGTACGGCCACCGACGCCGCCGATTGGCTGCTGCCGGACACCGCCGGGGACGACGACCGCGGCCTGTTCGCGACGTACTCGCTGATCCTGGCCACCTTCCTGGGCACCATGGGCCTGCCGCACGTGCTGGTGCGCTTCTACACCAACCCGGACGGCGCCGCCGCCCGCCGCACCACGCTGGTGGTGCTGGCCCTGGTCGGCCTCTTCTACCTGCTGCCCACGATCTACGGCGTGCTGGGCCGGGTCTACACGCCGCAACTGCTGGTCACCGGGCAGACCGACGCGGTGGTGGTGCTGCTGCCCGGGGCGGCGCTCGGCGGCGGCACGACCGGCCGGCTGCTCGCCGCGCTGGTCGCGGCCGGAGCCTTCGCCGCCTTCCTCTCCACCTCGTCCGGGCTGCTCACCAGCGTCGCCGGGGTGATCTCCACCGACGTGCTCGGCCGCGGCTCGGTACGCGGCTTCCGGCTGGCCACCGTGATCGCCGGCGGGGTGCCGGCGGTGCTCGCGCTGAACGTCTCCGGTCTGGACGTCTCCCAGGTGGTGGGGCTGGCCTTCGCGGTGGCCGCGTCGAGCTTCTGCCCACTGCTGGTGCTGGGCATCTGGTGGCGCGGCCTGACCGACCTGGGCGCCGCCGCCGGGGTGCTGGTGGGCGGGGGCGCCGCGATCGGCGCGGTGCTGGTCACGGTGCTCGGCCCACCGCTGAGCGGCTGGCCGGCCACGCTGACCACCCAGCCGGCGGCGTGGACCGTGCCGCTGGCGTTCACCGTGATGGTGGCGGTGTCGATGGCCACCCGGCGCCGGCTGCCCGCCGACGTCGGGGTGACCATGCTCCGCCTGCACGCCCCGGAGACGCTGCGCCTGTCTAGGTGACCGGCCGGCCGTCGCGGAGCAGGTCCCGGCCGGCGGCCTCGTGCGACTCCCGCCAGGCCTGGATCCGCTCCGGTCGGACCCGGAACCAGGGGTACTTCTCGGTGAACGTGCGCGGGTCGAAGCCGGTCTTCGCGGCGAAGGCGTCGGCCTCGGCCGCCGGCAGCTCGTCGTGACGGAGCGTCTCCACCGTGCCGTCCACCATGATCACGTCCCGGGTGGCGCCGAGGCCGAGGCGTACCCGGCCGGTGTCCCGCATGTTCCGGCCCGTCGGGGTCCGCTCGGAGGTGGCGAGCAGCAGGGTCTCGCCGTCCCAATGGAAGGAGAGCGGCACCAGGTAGGGCCGCCCGGCCGGGTCGGCGGTCGCCACCCAGACGTCGACGTCCTGTTCGAGGCGGCGCCGGGTGTCCGCCCACCGCTGCTCGCGGGACCGGGGTTCGGTCATCGGTGTCCTCCTTCGGCATGCCGGACCGCCGACGGTACGGCTGGGGGATGACTGAGGATCATCCTCCAGCCGGACAGCGCACTGGTACGACCCGGCTAGGTTCGGGTCATGACCGATCAGCACCCCGCACTGTCCCTCCGTGGCCTGGTCAAGCGGTTCGACAGCAAGGTGGCGGTCGCCGGGGTCGACCTGGAAGTGCCGACCGGCTCGTTCTACGGACTGCTCGGGCCGAACGGGGCCGGCAAGACCACCACCCTCTCCATGGCCGTCGGCCTGCTGCGCCCCGACGCCGGCCAGGCCCGGGTCCTCGGGTGCGACGTCTGGGCCGACCCGATCCGGGCCAAGGGCCTGCTCGGCGTGATGCCCGACGGGGTCCGGCTCTTCGACCGGCTCAGCGGGGCGGAGCTGCTGGCGTACCACGGTCTGCTGCGGGGGATGGACCCGGCGGTGGTCGACCAGCGGGCGGCGGAGCTGCTGGACGTGCTGGCGCTCACCGACGCCGGCCGCACCCTGGTGGTGGACTACTCGGCGGGCATGAAGAAGAAGATCGGGCTGGCCTGCGCGCTGCTGCACGGCCCCCGGCTGCTGGTGCTCGACGAGCCGTTCGAGGCGGTCGACCCGGTCTCGGCGGCGCTGATCCGGGACATCCTGCACCGGTACGTGGTCGGCGGCGGGACCGTGGTCTTCTCCAGCCACGTCATGGAGGTGGTCGAGCGGCTCTGCTCGCACGTAGCGATCCTGGCGCAGGGCCGGATCACCCGGGTCGGCACGCTCGACCAGGTGCGCGGCGACCGTTCCCTGGAGGAGGTCTTCGTCGAGGTGGTCGGCGGCCGGACCGCGACGGGCGAGGAGCTGTCGTGGCTGTCCCGGTGAGCGCGCCGGAGCGGCCGGCCCGGCGGGTCGGCGCCCGGCACTTCGTCCGGCTCAAGCTGCGGGTGCTGGGCAACAACTTCCGCGGCCAGGGCTGGCGGATCACGCTGTTCGTGCTCGGGGTGCTGTTCGGGCTCTGGGTCGCCGCCAGCGCCTTCTTCGCCCTCGCCGCGCCCGGCCTGGCCGGTGAGCCCCGGTTCGCGCTGCTGACCGCCGCCTTCGGCGGTGGGCTGCTGGTGCTCGGCTGGCTGCTGCTGCCACTGGTCTTCTTCGGCGTGGACGAGACCCTGGACCCGGCCCGGTTCGCGCTGCTCCCGCTGCGCCGACACACCCTGGTCGTCGGCCTGTTCGCCGCCGCGCTGGTGAGCGTGCCGGTGCTGGCCACGCTGCTCGCGGTGTCCGGGCTGGTGGTCACCGCCGGGGCGCTCGGCGGGTGGCCGGCCGCTCTGGTCGCGGTGCTCGGGATCGTCGGCGGGCTGCTGCTCTGCGTGGCCGCCGCCCGCGCGGTGACCAGCGCGTTCGCCACCATGCTCCGGTCCCGCCGGGTACGGGACCTGGCCGCCGTCCTGCTCGCGGTGCTCGCCGCCCTGCTCGGGCCGCTGCAGATCGCGGTGCTCGCCGCGGTCCGCCGTGCCGACTGGGACCGGCTGACCGGGGTGGCCCGGGTGATCGGCTGGACCCCGTTCGGCGCGCCGTGGACCGCCGGGGTGGAGGTGGCCGAGGGCCGGGCGTGGGCCGCCGTGTTGAAGCTGCTGATCACGGTGGCGGCGCTCGGGGCGCTGCTGTTCTGGTGGTCCCGGACGCTGGAGTCGGCGATGGTCGGGGCGGCCACCGCCAGCCCCTCCCGGCAGCGGCGCGGCCCGGCCGGCGGGCCGGTCGCCCAACTCTTTCCCGGGGCGGTCGGCTGGGCCCGGCGGGACCGGTTCGGCGCGCTGGTCGCGCGGGAGTGCCGCTACTGGTGGCGGGACGCCCGGCGGCGAGCCAACCTGATCACCATCGCGGTGGTGGGCATCTTCGTGCCGGTGATGGTCAACCTGGGCGGCTCCCGGCTGGCCGTCGACGGTGGGGAGGCGTTCGGCGAGGCCACCGCCCACTCCTCGCCGGTGCTGGTCAGCCTCTCCATGCTCTTCGTCGGGGTGCTCGCCTCGGTGACCCTGGCCAACCAGTTCGGCTTCGACGGCAGCGCGTACGCCGCCAACGTGGTGGCCGGCGTGCCGGGACGGCTGGAGCTGCGGGCCCGGATGACGGCCTTCTCACTCTACGTGGTGCCGATGCTCGGCACGGTCGCGATCGTCCTGGCCGTCCTGCTCGGCCGGCCCGGCTGGCTGGGGCTGATGGCCGGCGGGCTGGCCGCCGCGTACGGCTGCGGGCTGGCGGCCAACGCCTTCGTCGCGGTGCTCGGCGGGTACGCGCTGCCGGAGACGACCAACCCGTTCGCGATGAACAGCGGCGCCGGCGCGGCGAAGGGGCTGCTCACGCTGCTCTCCATGGCCGCCTCCGCGCTGCTCGCGGTGCCGGCGGTGGTGGCCGCGGCGCTGCTCGGCGGCGCCTGGCTCTGGCTGGCCCTGCCGGTCGGCCTGGCCTACGGGGTGGGCGCGGCACTGCTCGGCTCGTACCTGGCCGGGGACGTGCTGGACCGGCGCCAGCCGGAGCTGCTCTCCGCCGTCACCCCTCGTCGCTGACGCCGGTCAGGCAGCGCGGCGCACGGCCGCGTACAGGTTCTGGCCCTCACCGACGCTGGTGACGTTGACCAGTTCCCAGCCGTAGTTCGACAGGTGCTCGACCCCCGCCATGAGCTGCGGCCACCCGCTGCGCAGGAAGCCGTGCCGGGCGAGCAGCATCAGGTGCCGGTACGGGTAGGCCCGCAGGTCGACCTGGCCCTTGAGCACGGCGTCGACGTCGACGACCCGGTCCTGGGCGAGCTGCTGCGGCGACACGAACGACATGCCCCCGCACGGTAGCCAGGTCGCGCACGTCCGGTCCTGTCAAGATCACGCTCGAGCACGGATGCAGCGGCCTCTTGCTCAAGTGGACACCACTCTTTCCAGGATCGAGCGTGACCTTGGTGATCAACGACCAGCGGATCTTGGAAGGAAAGTGCCCCTGGAGGGGCCGTTTCCTTCCAAGATCGCGCAAAGAACACCGTGCGCGAGAAGGCGGCGGCGGTGCGCTGGCCGGGCCAGCCGGCCCGGCTGGCCCTGTCGGTCGAAGACCGGCACGACCGGACGGCGCTACTGATCTACCTGGGGGTGGGCTGATGGCGGAGGCGGGCGAGCAGCTCGGCCACCCGGCCGGCACCGGCGCTTCCTCGGCTGGGTGCGGGGGCGGGGCGGCACAATGTTTCACGTGAATCATGAACCGGGGGCCGAGATCCACCACACCGACCCGTTCGCGGTGCCGGCCGGGCAGCGCTCGCCGGTCCGTCGGCTGCGAGGCCGGCTGGCTGCCCCGGTGACGCTCTGGACCGCGCCCGGTCCGGCCGGGCTGACCGTCTCCTCCACGCTGGTCGCCGAGGGGGAGCCGGACCGGCTGCTCGGGCTGATCGATCCGGAGTCGGACCTGTGGGCGGCCGTCGAGGAGGCGGGCCGGTTCGCGGTCGCGCCGCTCGGCCCGCCGCACCGGCAGCTCGCCGACCGCTTCGCCGGCCTCTTCCCGTCCCCCGGGGGCCTCTTCGCGATCGGTTCGTGGACCGAGACGCCGTACGGACCGGTCCCGTCGGATGCCGGCGGCTGGGCCGGGTGCCGGCTCGACACCGCCCGGGAGTACGGCTGGGGGCTGCTGGTCGAGGCCACCGTCGAGGCGGTCGACCTGGCCGAGGAGACCGACCCGCTGCTCCACTACCGGGGCCGCTACCGCGAGCTGCGCTGAGCGGCCGCCAGGCCCGGCGGGGGAATGACCCCGACGTCGCCGGCCAGCGCCGATCCGTCCGGCGACGACCGGTGAGCGGAGTGACCTAGGTCACTCGGCGCAGGGGGGCGACCGTTCGGCGCAGCCGGTCGCCGTGGTCGATCTGCACCTTCCCGGGTGGGGAGCGCGGTCTCTACCGTGCGCGAAAATCCCCACGCCTTGCGAAGGTGGTGATCCACAGATGTCCACGGACACACCGGCGTCCGCGCCGGCCGAGTCGGCGGCGGAGCGTTATCTGGCCGTACAACGGTCGGACGAGTTCGCCGGCTTGCGGCGCACGCTGCGCGGCTTCATCTTCCCGATGACCGTCGCGTTCTTCCTGTGGTACGCGCTCTACGTCATCCTCTCCGCGTACGCGCGGGGCTTCATGGGCACGAAGCTGGTCGGCAACATCAACGTCGCCCTCGTCTTCGGCCTGCTCCAGTTCGTCTCCACGTTCCTCATCGCCTGGCTCTACGCCCGGTTCGCCGACCGCAAGGTCGACCCGGTCGCCGACCGGATCCGCGCCGAGATCGGGGAGGTGACCCATGAGCACGGTCCTCGCGGCTGAGGCGACGAGCCACACCGCCCGCAACCTCACGATCACGCTGTTCCTGATCTTCGTGGCGATCACGCTGGCCATCACCGTCTGGGCCAGCCGGCAGACCAAGACCGCCACCGACTTCTACGCCGGTGGCCGCTCCTTCTCCGGCTTCCAGAACGGCATGGCGATCGGCGGCGACTACATGTCGGCCGCGTCCTTCCTCGGCATCGCCGGCATCATCGCCCTGTACGGCTACGACGGCTTCCTCTACTCGATCGGCTTTTTGGTCGCCTGGCTGGTGGCGCTGCTGCTCGTGGCCGAACTGCTGCGCAACTCCGGCCGGTACACGATGGCCGACGTGCTGGCGTTCCGGATGCGCCAGCGCCCGGTCCGGACGGCGGCGGCGGTCTCCACCATCACGGTGTCGATCTTCTACCTGCTGGCCCAGATGGTCGGCGCGGGCGCGCTGGTCGCGCTGCTGCTCGGCATCAAGCCGGGCACCACCTTCCTGGGCATGGACGCGGACACCGCGAAGGTGGCCACCATCATCATGGTCGGCGCCCTGATGATCATCTACGTCACCGTGGGCGGCATGAAGGGCACCACGTACGTCCAGATCGTCAAGGCGTTCCTGCTGATGACCGGCGCGATCGTGATGACCCTGCTGGTGCTGGCGAAGTACAAGTTCAACCTGTCGTCGCTGCTCGGCGACGCCGCCTCCGCCTCCGGCAAGGGCGCCAACTTCCTGGAACCCGGCCTGCGGTACGGCGTGGAGACACCCGGCGACGCGTTGAAGACCTTCTACAGCAAGATGGACCTGCTGTCGCTGGGCATCGCGCTGGTGCTCGGCACGGCCGGCCTGCCGCACATCCTGATCCGCTTCTACACGGTGCCGACCGCCAAGGCGGCCCGGAAGAGCGTGCTCTGGGCGATCGGCATCATCGGCCTATTCTACCTGCTCACCCTCGCCCTGGGCTTCGGCGCGGCGGCGCTGGTCGGCGGCAAGGCGATCACCGCACAGGACAAGGCCGGCAACACCGCCGCACCGCAGCTCGCGGAGAAGCTGGGCCTGGACTTCCTCGGCGGGGACCTGGGCGGCGCGACGCTACTCGCGATCATCGCGGCGGTCGCCTTCGCCACCATCCTGGCGGTGGTCGCCGGGCTCACGCTGGCCTCGTCGTCCAGCCTGGCGCACGACTTCTACGCCAACGTGATCAAGAACGGGCAGGCCTCCGAGCGGCAGGAGGTGACGGTGGCCCGGGTCTCCGCCCTGGTCATCGGTGCCATCTCGATCGTGCTGTCGATCTTCGCGCAGAGCCTGAACGTGGCGTTCCTGGTGGCGCTGGCCTTCGCGGTCGCCGCCTCGGGCAACCTGCCGGCGATCCTCTACAGCCTGTTCTGGAGGCGGTTCAACACCTCCGGCGCGGTGTGGGCGATCTACGGCGGCCTGCTCGCGGCCGTGGTGCTGGTCTTCTTCTCCCCGGTGGTCTCCGGGGCGCCGACGGCCATGTTCCCGAAGCACGACTGGCACTGGTTCCCGCTCTCCAACCCGGGCATCATCTCCATCCCGTTCGGCTTCCTCTGCGGCTGGATCGGCACCTTGCTCTCCAAGGAGCACGACGAGGAGAAGTACGCGGAACTGGAGGTCCGCTCGCTCACCGGCGCGGGCGCGCACTGACGCCCTGTGCTGGAAAGGGCCCCCTCTACAACGCGAGGCGTCAAGAGGGGGCCCTTCCTTCCGCTATAGGCTGGCCGGCATGAAGATCGCTCCCCGTTTCGGCACCGGACACCGGATCCTGGTCACCGGCGGTGCCGGTTTCGTGCCGTCCCACCTGGTCGACCGGCTCATCGAGCGTGGTTGCACGGTGGTGGTGCTGGACAACTTCGTCACCGGCTCGAAGGACAACGTCGCCCACCTGCTGGGCACGCCGACCTTCACGCTGGTCGAGGCGGACGTCACCGAGGGGCTGCCGACCGGCCACCCGGCCCTGGCCGAGCGGTTCGACGCCATCCTGCACATGGCTTCACCGGCCAGCCCCGCCGACTTCGAGAAACTGCCGGTGGAGATCCTCCGGGTCGGCTCGGTGGCCACCCTGGACCTGCTGGAGCGCGCCACCGCCGACGGCGCACGCTTCCTGATGGCCTCCACCTCGGAGGCGTACGGGGACCCGAAGGAGCACCCGCAGCGGGAGACCTACTGGGGCAACGTCAACCCGATCGGCGTCCGGAGCGTCTACGACGAGGCCAAGCGCTTCTCCGAGGCGGCCACCATGGCGTACCACCGGAACCGGGGCACGGACACGGCGATCGTCCGGATCTTCAACACGTACGGCCCGCGGATGCGGCCGGACGACGGCCGGGCCATCCCGACCTTCATCTCCCAGGCACTGCGCGGTGAGCCGATCACGGTGCACGGCACCGGGGACCAGACCCGCTCGATCTGCTACGTCGACGACCTGGTGCGCGGCATCCTGCTGCTGCTCGACTCGACCGAGACCGGCCCGATCAACTGCGGGACCGAGCACGAGATGTCGATGCGGGAACTGGCCGAGACGATCGTGTCGCTCACCGGAAGCAGCTCCGAGGTGAGCTACATCACCCGCTCCGCCGACGACCCGGAGATGCGCCGCCCGGACTTGACCCTCGCTCGCGAGCTGCTCGGATACGAGCCCACCGTGGCGCCCGAAGACGGCCTTCGACGCACGATCGAGTACTTCCGCGGGCGGCTAGGGTACTGACCCCGGCTGGCAGAAGGCTGACATCCGGCTCCGCCTCAGGGCGGTACTGGTGTGACCGACCTACCCTCGGTTACATGTCAGCGACCATGTCTGCCGGCGCCTCGCTCCCCTACCTGAGTCGGAGCGCGGGCCGCGCCGCGGTTCCCGGCCCCGACCGGCGCTCCGCCGGGCGGGCCCGTGCGACCGACGCGCGCTGGTACCCCGCG
>NZ_JBSGJR010000191.1:0-10959 GCF_053605645.1 Micromonospora sp. NPDC003776 | reverse complement strand
ACCGGGCAGTTTTCCTTACGTGGCAGGCACTTCGCCATATCTACCGGCCCGCTGGACATCCAAGATCACGGCTGCCGTGAAAGGCCGAGGCTAGGACTTGAGTGGTAACGGTCGTTGCGGCTCGCGGCCCAGCCCGGCTGCACCCTATGGCGGTGCGGCTGCTGGGCGGGGTGGTCCTGGGTGGCGTGGCATCCGGCGTATCAGGTGCTCGTTCTCATCAGGGGCGTTCCCGTGGTCGGGTCTTTCGTCCGGCAGGGGCCACCAGCCCAGGCTCACGTGCCCGCCCCCGGGGAAAAGCTCACTCTTGAGCAGGGCGTACACGGGATAGGCGGCCACCAACATTGGCAGTACCTGTGGATCGGTTGAGTTCAGGGGGTCTGTGGGGCGGTAGGGACTGGCTTGATGCCGTAGTCGGCGAGCCAGGTGAGCAGGTCGTCCCGGTGTGCGTGGACGAGTGAGCCGCCGGTGAAGCGAGCGTCGTCGGTGACCTCGGCGACGATCTGCGGGGGTGGGAGGAAGGAGCGTGCCGCCTCGTCGGTGGTGAACTCGGCCTCGGCCAGGATCAGACCGTGCAGCGGTGGGTCGAAGACGTCGATGCCCAGCGGTGGGACGCTCAGGCGGGTCTTGGACAGCGTTGCCGCGGGCAGGCAGGCGAGCAGCTCGTATTCGGCTGAGGACAGGTAGATATTCGTGAGCAGTCCCTGGATGTGGCCTGGCCGCTGAGCGGGCACCTTCTGGGTGAGCTTGAACTCGCAGGCGCCGGTGGGGAGGCTTTCGACACGCCGTATGCGCAGCCGTGTGCCCGCCAGGTACCGGTCGGTGATGCGGCGGCTGGCGGTCACCGCAGCCGACAGCGGCGGTCTGGCCAGCAGGAATCGTCTCTCCCGCTCGACCCGCGCGTACTTCCCATCGCGGACGGGCTCGTCTGGCATCGAGTCTTTCTGCGGCGTCATGCCGCTGCCGCGTTGGGCCGCTCGACCAGCCGGCCGCGTTCGAAGCGGGCACCTGCCGCCCTGCCGTTACGCACCACCGGGCGGCGGCCCTGCGCGTCGAGCATCCGCCGCGCCGCGTCGGGCACGATCTCATCGATCAACGATCCGCCGGTCGTCGTGGCAGCCACGAAGGCCGCTGTCATGGCGGCTGGCGTCGACTCAATGTCGGTGACTACCGCATGCACAGGCGTACCTTCCCGACCCCCGTTGGCGCGCGGGTCTGCTTGGTTCCCTTATCCGGATCCCTTGGGAAGGTACGCCTCCCAAGCCCCTTCCACAGGTTCCAAGCATTGCTCCTCTGGGCGACGGCCGTAGCGCCGCCGGACAGGACCGCTCGCGCTGCTACTTCGACGGTCTTGCCTCGGCGCTGGTAAGCCCCGTCCCTCCAGCCAGGTCAGCTACCCGGCGACAAGTCAGGCCCGCCGCCAGCGCACCTCGCCACCGACGACGGTGGTGAGGACCTTGGTGTGCAGCACCGCCTCCGGCGACTCCAGGTAGGGGTCGGTGTCCACGGCGATGAAGTCAGCGAGTTTGCCCGGCGCGAGGATGCCCTTGCGGTCCTCCTCGCCTGCGGCGTACGCGGCGCCCAGAGTGTGGGCGCTGAGGGCTTCGGCCATGCTCAGCCGCTGCTCGGGCTGCCAGCCGCCGGTGGGGGTGCCGTCGGGGCGGGCGCGGGTCACCGCGGCGTACAGCGCGGCGAAGGGGTCGGGACTCTCGACGGGAGCGTCGGAGCCGAACGCCAGCGCGACGCCGGCGTCAAGCATCCCGCGCCAGGCGTAGGAGGCCAGGTCGTGGCCGGCCAGTAGTGAGTCGACCAGGTCGATGTCGCTGGTGCAGTGCACCGGCTGCATCGAGGCGACGACGCCGAGGGTGGCCATCCTGGACAGGTCGGCGGGTCGCAGGTGCTGCGCGTGCTCGATGCGGTGCCGTAGCCCTGGCGTGCGGCCGAGCGTCTCGTAGGCGTCGATGACCTGGCCGTTGGCCCGGTCGCCGATGGCGTGCGTGGCCACCGCGATGCCGGCACCCGCGGCCTTGGCGAACAGCTTGACCAGATCCTCGTACGGGGTGACCGCGATGCCCACGTTGCCGTGCTCCCCGGCGAAGGACCTGCTCATGTGGCAGGTGTGCGAGCCGAGCGCCCCGTCGCTGAAGATCTTCACCGGTCCGGTGCGGACCCAGTCGTCGCCCTGCCCGGTACGGCGGCCCTCGGCGATGGCCGCCTCCAGGTGAACCATCGGGATCGCCTTGTGCACGCGCAGCTTCAGCTCGCCCGAGTCGCGCAGCGCGAGATAGGCGGCCCGGCAGTCCTCACCATCGATGTCGTGCACGCTGGTCAGCCCGAGCGCGAGCAGCTCCTCCTGCCCGTTGCGCAGCAGGTCGCGCAGGTCAGAGGAGACCATGAGGTCACGCAGCGGGTCCGAGGCCGCCTCGCGCAGAATGCCGGTCGGCTCGCCGCTCGCGTCCCGGACGATCTCACCGCCTATCGGGTCGGGAGTGCTCGCGTCGATGCCGACCAGCCGCAGGGCGGCAGAGTTGGCCCACACCGTGTGGCCGTCCACGCTCGGCAACGCCACCGGCAGCTCGGGACAGACCGAGTCCAGCGCGTACCTGTCCGGCTGCGCCGGCGGATCCCAGGTGTTGCTGTTCCACCGGCCGCCGAACAGCCAGTCGCCCGGCGCCAGCCGCGCCGCGTGCGCCGCCACCATGGACAGCGCCTCGTCCAGGCCGCGCGCCCCGCGCAGGTCGACCGCGCCCAGGCTCTGCGCGTACTGCGCGGTGTGGATGTGGGCGTCGTAGAGCCCGGGAAGCACCGCGGCGCCCACCAGGTCGATCAGCTCCGCTCCGTGGCCCGCGGCGGCGCGTACCTCCGATTCCCCGCCGACGGCCAGCAGCCGATCGCCGTCCACGGCCATGGCCTCGGCCAACGGGTTGCCGCTGTCTCCGGTGTGGATGGCGGCGTTGCGGTAAACGCGGATGCTCATTGCGGCCCTCACGGTCTCGACGGGCGATGATCCATCACGGTAGACGACGTCCGGCGTGTTCTCCCGCCCGCAGCTGCGGCACCCAGGACGGGCTGATGTCGAGAAAGACCGCGTACTGGGCTCGGAGGTTGAGGGGTAGCGATCCGGCTCTTCGGGGATGATGTCCTGGGAAGCTCAGAGGAGCTGAGGCGTCTCACACCGAGCGAGCAGCAAGTGCAGCCCGGTACCTTTCTCGGCCGGCAAGGACTGCTTCCCCTGGGCGGAGCTGCCAGCAGTCGTCTGGACGTCAGTGCGGGAATATGATCACGTCATGCCTCTGACGGTGGATGACGTCGACCGGTTCGAGCGATCGAGGCCCCGTCTGGAGGCCATCGCGTACCGTCTCCTCGGCTCCGCGCACGAGGCGGAGGACATCGTGCAGGAGACGTTCTTGCGCTGGCAGGCCGCCGATGTCGACCGCGTCGAGGTCCTCGAGGCTTGGCTGACGAAGGTACTCACCAACCTGTGCCTCAACCAGCTCACCTCCGCGCGGGCACGCCGCGAGACCTACGTGGGCCGGTGGCTGCCCGAGCCGCTGCTCGCGGGAGACCCGATGCTCGGCCCGGCCGACAGCGCCGAGCAGCGGGAATCGGTCTCGTACGCGGTCCTGACCCTCATGGAGCGCCTGTCGCCCAAGGAGCGGGCCGTGTACGTGCTGCGGGAGGCGTTCGACTACCCGCACCGGGATATCGCGGAGATCCTCGACCTCACCGAGGCCGCCAGCCAGCAGATCTTTCACCGCGCCAAGGAGCATGTCGCCTACGGCAAAGCCCGCACCGAAGTCGACCAGGCCGCCGCCCGGCGGATCGTCGAGGAGTTCCTCGCGGCCGCCACCAGTGGCCGGACCGATGAGCTCGTACGCCTGCTCACCAAGGACGCCATCTCCATCGGCGACGGCGGAGGGAAGGTTCCGGCACGCACCAAGGCGTTCGAGGGAGCCGTCGCGGTCGCGAAGTTCGTGTGGGCCATGTTCACGCCCGCCGAGGCCAAGCGCGCCATCGTCGGCGGCTCGCCGGAGATATACGCCTGGAGCGCCAACGGCGAACCCGCCGTCGTCGCGGTCGTGGAAGGCCGGGTCGTCGCCATCATGTGCCTGCAGGTCACCGCCGAGGGCATCACCGCCTGCCGTACCCAGGCAAACCCCGACAAGCTCGAACGCGCGACCGCGCAATGGGCCGCGGCCAGCCGCGGGGAGCCCCTGCTCATCCTGTGACGGCTGTCACCATCGGCTCCTGTCAGGAATCGGCGGGCCATCCGGTTCAAGTGACGAATCCGAACCGGACAGCAAGGGAGCCCACGATGAGGGTGCTGGTGGCAGGAGCGACCGGAGCGATGGGCAGGGAACTGGTGCCCCGTCTGGTCGACGCCGGACACGAGGTGTTCGCCATGATCCGCAGCGAATCCAACAAGGCCAGGGCGGCACAGCTGGGCGCGGTACCGGTCATCGCCGATGCGCTGGATCGCACCCAGGTCGAGGCGGCCGTGCGCCAGGCGGCCCCGGAGGTGATCGTCAACCAGCTGACCGCCATCGGGCACATCGACACCCGGCATTTCGATCGCAGCTTCGCCGCCACCAACCGCTTGCGGATCGAGGGCACCGACAACCTGCTCGCGGCCGCCCGCGCCGCAGGAGTACGACGTTTCGTCGCCCAGAGCAACGGCGCGTTCACCTACACGCGGACCGGTGGGCCGGTCAAGAACGAACAAGACCCCCTGGATCGCTCGCCGGTCAGCCAGATGGCCCCGATGATCGCCGCGGTCGAGCACCTGGAGAAGGCCGTCCTGGACGCCGCCTGGACCGAAGGGATCGTGCTGCGCTACGGCGCGTTCTACGGACCCGGCACCTCCATGGCGCCCGGCTCCGAGCAGCTCGAAATGATCCGCAAACGCAAGTTCCCGGTCGTCGGCGACGGCGGCGCGGTGTGGTCGTTCGTCCACATCGCCGACGCCGCCGAGGCCACCGTCGCAGCGGTGGAGCACGGCCGCCGCGGCATCTACAACATCGTCGACGACGACCCCGCCCCGGTCTCCGAATGGCTGCCGGAACTGGCAGCGAGGCTGGGCGCCAAGAAACCGATGCGCGTACCGCGGTTCATCGGACGGCTGGCCGCCGGCCAGGCCGGCGTCGTGCTCATGACCGAACTGCGCGGCGCGTCCAACGCCAAGGCCAAGCGCGAACTGGGCTGGCAGCCGACACACCCCACCTGGCGCCAGGGCCTCCAGGTTGTGCCGTGACTTGATGAACGTCGTCTTTCTGCGGCGGCAGGTGTTCGCCGGGCCGCGTCTAAGGGCAACCATCCGCAGGATGGCTGTCCTTAGACGTGCCCGTCAGCAGACAGCGGCCGATCTGCCCGCTGCAGGAGGTCTCATCGAGCAGTGGACGTTGTACGAACGGACTGAGATCAACGCTCCGAGCCGGCGCCGTCAACGAAGAATCCGGCTTTAGGCCTTCATGTGGCGTGACGACCAGCGGCGGTGACGGCCCGGTTCTCCGCTTGCGGATCAGAAACCTCTTCCACGGGCTCGGTCGGGACGGGTACGGCCGCAGGGGCCACCGCCACCTGCTCCGACGGCGTCGACCGGATGCGCCAGGTCGCCGGAACGGCGAGCGTGGCGACGGTGATGAGGACGGTGATCAGCCCGACGCCACTCAGGACCGCAGGGGTGCCCAGAGCCGCCGCGACTGGGCCGGCAAGTCCGGTTCCGAGAGGCACCGCGATGAGCGCGCCGAGCATGAGCACCGACGTCGCCCGGCCGATGAGATCGTCGGGCAGTTCGCTTTGCACAGCGGTGCTCTGGAACACGTTGTAGATCGAGACCTGCAGGCCGCCGAGGAGGCTGGCCGGAATGATGAGCCACACTGGCGCCGGCACGGCAAGCGCGACCGCCAGCGGCACAATCAGCAGGAAGCAGACCAGGGCGGCCGCCATCGGCCGGGCGGGCCTCCAGCGGGAGCTGACGACGCCGCCGATGAGGGCGCCGACCGTGTAGCTGATGCCGACCGCGGCCCAGGCTGGCGCGCCACCGAGGTATTCGTTGGCGACGAACGGACCGAGCACGAAGATCGGGGAGATCACCAACAAGTTGATCAGACCGGTGTGTGCCACCCACACCCACAGCCATGTTCGGTTGCGTACCTCGCCGAAGCCGGTCCGGACGCTGGCGATCAGGCGGGCCTTGTGGCCCGGGCGCTCGGCGGTGAGGGTGCGGGGGAGTCGGGACAGGGCCAGGGCGCTGATGAGGAACGTCAGCGCGTCGACGCCGATCGCCCACCCCGGATCGGCCAGCGCGACGAGCGCGCCCGCTGACCCGACCGCGAAGATCGAGGCGGCGCTGCGGGACATGGCCAGCAGGGAGTTGGCCTGCTGCAGGCGCGGCTTGTCGACCACCGAAGGGATCAGACCCTGTGCGGCCGGGTTGAAGAAGGCGGCGCCGGCGCCGGCGATCAGCTGCAGCACGACGAGCATCCACACCCGCGCCACGCCGGTCAGCAGGATGGCCGCGGTGGCGGCCTGGACGACGAACCGGACCGCATCGGTCACCAGCATGATCGTCCGGCGCGAGAACCGGTCCCCGACCACCCCGCCGATCAGCGCGAACATGATGATCGGCAGCCGTGTGCTGAGAACCACGAGGCCCAGCGCCGACGGCGAGCCGGTCAGCTGCAGGACGGCGAAGGCCAGCGCGAACGGTGTCAAACTGTCGCCGAAGCCCGACGCCGTGCAACCGATGAAGTAGCGGCGGAAGTACCGGATCTTCAGAACCGTGAACATTGACTGATCGCGGCTCACGCGAGGACCTCCTCGACCGCCGTCGGGTCGGGGCCAGCTTGCGTGACCGCTGCGCGCCCCTTCACGTCGGTCCGGCGCAGGAGCGGTCGGCTGCCGACGCCGTCGAGGTACTCGTCCGAAGCGAGCACCGGATTGCTGAGATCCATCGTCATTCCCATTGACCATCGGTTGGTTGATGCGACGATCGTGGGGGCTCGACCAAGTTGAGAGTCAAGGACGCGTAACGCCGGATGCGTTCGTCGACGACAGCTCAACCTGAGCGACGTCAGGTAGTTCGGCCTGAAACGGTGTTGGGTCATCCGGCGAGGATGATGTTGTGGAGATTCCGCCAGCGCAGGTGGATGACGGAGCTGATCGGACCCGGGTAGGCCAAGGCGATAAGCCCGGACGTCTCCTCGACGTTGAAGGAAAGCCGCGATCGGCGGAACCGCTGGGAAGTACGACCGGCTCACGGCGTTCTGTCGCCGCCAGCCGCGGACACGCTCCGCTCAACAGCGCCCGCACGATCGCACCTCAAGGGACGGCGAGGTGGAATGCCCTCAAGGATCTTGACGTTGCCGGATACAGGCATGCACCACAACCCCGGGGGGCAGAGACATGGCGCAGATCAGGGAGCTCTACCTCAGTGCGGCAGCGTCAGCGGCGAAGCTGCTCGCTGCCCCGCAGGTAGCCGCTGTGTGGCATGAGCCGAGCGCGTTGGCGAAGCTGAGCGTTGGAGGGCTGGCGGGGCATCTGGCCGGCCAGATCTTCTTCATCCCCAAGGTGCTCGCCGAGCCGGTGCCCACCCAGAAGGTCATCCCACTGCATGAGTACTACGCGCGGGTGAGCTGGATCGGGTCAGACCTCGATGATCCGTTCAACGTCTTCATCCGCACCAGCGGCGAACAGGACGCCGCAGGCGGTCCGGCGGCGCTGGCTGCCCGCGTCGAAGCCACCGTGGCAGAGCTACGAGCCGTGCTCCCCACCGCGCCTTCCCGGCCGGTGCGCCGCCCAACCTGGGGAGAGTGGTCGATCACGCTGGACGACTTCGTGACGAGTCGACTCCTGGAAGTCGTCGTTCATTGCGACGACCTCGCCTACAGCGTCGGCGTACCGGCACCCGAACTACCCGCCCCGGCCATCGAGGCCGTGGTCGATGTGCTCTCCCGCATCGCCTTGCGTCGGCACGGCGCGACCAACGTGCTGCGCGCCCTCAGCCGCGCCGAACGCGCTCCCGCCTCGATCTCCGCGCTGTAGAAACGCCGGGTCATAACAGCCATCCACTGATCGCCGCGACAGCAGAGGACTGTCCCTATCGCCCAACCCCGCCCCACGACACCGGGCGTCCGTGCGCACTCTGCCGGTCACCGGCGTCGCAACAGCATCAGGACGACGGATGCCACGAGCAGCGCACCGGACCCAAACAGCACGGCGAAGTACAACACCGGACCACCGAACCCGTGATTCGGGCCCCTCATCAGCATCGAAGCAGAGGTGCCACCCGTCGAAATCAGCATCACCCAGAGGAACCACCGAGGCTGCCGTCGTAGCTCCTGCCACATCCGTTTTGGGATCACGCCGCCCCGCTCATCGAAAGCCGCATCTGCGTATCCGTCGTCATCGGCGACCGATTCCGCCAGCTTAAGGGACGTCTCGAGACCCGGTGACAGTCCAACTCGGACAGCAGGTCGTCGTCGATGTGGGCAGCTGTTCTCGGCCTCCCGCCCGGAGCTGATCCGTCCATTCACCGGACTGCGCCCGCGCTGTCTCTCCACTGGGCCCACGCGCGAGCCGTGCCGCCGCCCGCGACTCGCCGCAGCAGGTGACGCGCGGCGTGGAAGGCGCGGTGGCCGAACAGGAGCGCGCCGCCGTCGCTACGCCGGTCATCTTCGACCTTGGTGGTGAGGTCCTCCCGCCACGCGATGGCGTCCCCGGCCGGCCGGACGAAGCCATAGGTAGGTGTCCGGGGCCTCGCGCATCTGCCGAGCGTTGCCCAGTTCGCTGCGCGCGGCACCGCACTCCAGATCACACTGCTCGCCGGCGCTGATGTCGACCGACACCTCCGGGCTCGTACACCAGTCGATACGGAGCCGGACGTGGTGGACTCCCGGCGTCAACATCACCGCGCTTGACTCGCCCCGCCGCACCTTCCCGACCTGGAACCCATCGACCAGGATTCGGTACGCGCGCCACTTGTCCCGCCAGCTGGCCGGCTCGCGTGCAACGCGCAGCATTCCCATCCCCGTCGGGGTACCAACATCCGTGGCCCCGTGCGGCTGATCGTTCACGGCCCGTCTCCTCGGTCGTCTGCGAGGCTCATCGGCACGACGGCGCAGCGACCAGAACGAACCGGGCTGACCCCGCAGATGCGGGGGAACCACCCAACGCGGCCGGTTGAACCAGATGACTGCGATCCCTGCCCACGCGCTCCCCACCACGCCGACGAGCAGCGCCAGCAGCAGGACCGCGAGTGCCTCTGGCAGCCGTTGGGGCGCCGCTGCGAGGCGGCCGGTCGCACGGAGCCCCCCGCCCACCGCGATCAGGACGCCGAGCAGGTAGTGGAACACCCCGAAGATCGGCGTGGCCCGCTCGAACCCGGCCCGGAACCCGTCGGTGAACGGAATGCCTTGCATCCCACCGCCTGGGGCGCTGTGCTGCCGCCAACTCCGCACGCCGAGCCTGACCAGCGCCGTACCGGCCGCGAGGCAGTACGCGGCGGCCAGGCACACGACGACCATGGGGCTACCTCACCGCCTCACCAATCGGCACGAGATACGTCCTATCATGGGTCCCTCTGTCCCAAGACATCGCCGGGAGCGGGGTCCGAGCTGGGCCTCGGCGGGTCCGGAAAGTGACTTTCTCCGAAGAGCCGGCTTGGGAGTGCGAGCTCACCGTCGGGAGAATCAGCTCAAGCAGCGTGACCACGTCAGCGGCGTCGGGGCCCTGAGTCCGCGCGCGGAGGAAGGACAATCTGCGGGGACTCGTCGAAAAATGAGGGTGTGCCCTTGCACCAACTGCCAAGACTGCACAAGCGGGAACGCCTCTGCGCCCTCGGTGATCAGCTCCTGTGTTCGCGTCAATGACGCGGTGGCCGACCGGCGGCCGGCGGTGTGATGCCGGTGGTCAGGTAGCGGCGGGCATCGTCGGCCGGTAGCGGTCTGGTGTAGAGGTAGCCCTGGCCGGTATGGCAGCCCAGGCGGGTGAGTTCGGTGGCTTGTGCGGGGGTTTCGATGCCTTCGGCGACGGTGGTCAGGTGCAGGGCCTGGCTGAGGCGGATGATGGCCTCCGTTATGGCGGCGCCGGCGGGGGTGTCGTCGAGTTCTGCGACGAAGCTGCGGTCGATTTTGAGGATGTCGACCGGCAGGCGTGCGAGGTAATGCAGGGAGGAATAGCCCGTGCCGAAGTCGTCGACCGCGATTCGGATCCCGTGCCGGCGCAGGGCGGCGAGTGTTGGGATCGCGGGGTCGCCGTCGACGAGCGCGGACTCGGTGACCTCCAGGACGAGGTCGGTCGGGGGCAGGCCGGTCCGGTCGAGGATGGCGAGAACGTCGTCGACGAGAGTCCGTTCCTGCAACTGCCGTGGTGCGACGTTGACGCTCGCGTAGCAGGACCGGCGGTCGGGGAGGTCGGCCTGCCAGCTGTGGACGGCACGGCACGCTTGCTCGAGGACGTAGAGGCCGATGGCGGTGATGGCCCCGGTGCGTTCGGCGACCGGGATGAACGTGAGCGGGGAGACGAGGCCGCGGGTGGGGTGTCGCCAGCGGACCAGAGCTTCGACTCCACCAGGATGGCCGTCACGTAGGTCGACCATCGGCTGGAAGAGAACAGCAAGCTGACCGTCGGTGACGGCGTGGTCGAGGTCGTCGCCAAGAGCGGCGTCGTCGGCGCGCTGGTCGAGCATGCCCGGGCGGTAGAGGATGACGCCGTGCGTCCCGGCGCGTTTTGCGTGGTAGAGAGCGATGTCGGCGCGGTGCAGGACGTCCTCGGGGTCGTCACCGGCGCCGCCGGCGACCCCGGCGCTGGCCCGGATGGTGACGGTGCCGGTCGGGAACCGCAGCGGGGTGGCGGCGGCGGTGGCCAGGGTGCGGTTGACCACGGTGACGGGATCGCCTGGCGTGGTGGGGCTGGCGAGCAGGACGGCGAACTCGTCGCCGCTGATTCGGGCGGGGGTGTCGG
>NZ_JBSGJR010000190.1:0-11093 GCF_053605645.1 Micromonospora sp. NPDC003776 | reverse complement strand
GCCGGCGCTGACCACCTCCACCCCGGCGCCGCCGAGGATGAGGTCGGCCGAGCCCTGGTCGGTCGGATCCGGCTGGGCGCCGGCGAGGCTCGCGTCGGCGCAGGTCTCGGCGGTCAGGCGCTTGTCGCCGAAGACGGTCGCCCCGCCGTCGCCGCCGATCACGTGGTCGCTACCCAGCCCGCCGACGAGCAGCTTGGTCTGCGACTGGGTGCCGGCCGGTAGCGGCTGGTGGGTGACCTGCCGGGCCGGGCCGTAGCCGTCGGTGCCGTCCGGGTCGCCGACCGAGGCCGGCTCGGCGATCACGTAGTCCTGGTCGGGGCCGCCGAACAGTTCATCGGTGCCGTAGCCGCCGACCAGCACGTCGTCACCGCCGTAGCCGTACAGGTGGCCGGTCTGCCCGTTCGCGGAGTGCGAGACGACCAGGTCGCTGCCGGCGCTGCCGTGGACGGTGTCCTGGCCGGAGCCGGTGTCGACCTTGTTGACCAGCCCCGCGTCGCCGCTGCCGGCCGCATCCGGGTCGGACGGGACGGTGCTGCTCGCAGTGTGGATGGTGTCGTCACCCTTGCCGCCGTTGAGGATGTCCGAACCCGGGCCGCCGACCAGGGTGTTCCTGCCGTTCGGCCGGTCGTCGAGGACCACCCCGAGCACGTCGTCGCCGCCGTTGCCGTAGACCGTGCTGGCGCCGTGCCCGACGGTGACGTGGTCGGCCGCGCCCGTGGTCTCCTCGGTGGGGTCCTTGAGCTTCGTCCAGTCGACCAGGCCGTCGAGGGTCTTGTCACCGACCGAGGTGTGCACGGTGGTGCCGCCGGCCCGGTCGACGGGGTCGAGGCCGCTGTCGCCGGCCACCACGTCGTTGCCGTCGCCGGTGGTGACGGTGTCCTGCCCGGCGCCGCCGGCGACCCGGCTCACCTGCCCGGCCGCCTCGGCGGTGACGATCACGTCGTCGCCGCCGCGTCCGTCCACGTACGCCGGTCCGGTGCCGGTGCGGATCTGGTCCTTGCCGTCGGAGCCGATGATCACCGCGGCCTTGTCGAAGGCGGAGGTCTTCGTGCCGTCGCCGCTGGTGTCGCCGTCGCCGAGCAGCAGGATCGACAGGGAGGTCTTGTCCGCGTCGGCGACCTGGTAGCCGCGTCCGTCGACGACCACCCGGGTCAGGTTCGGGTCGAGGAACTCCTGCTTGCGGCCGAGCGCCTCGACCGCGAAGCCGTCGAAGTCGTCGCTGGCGCCGGCGGTGCCCGCGTCGGCGTAGTGCAGCGCGTACACCTTCACCACGTCACCGGCGTAGGTGCCGGCGCCGTTGTCCCACGCCTTGTCCCCGCGCTGCTCCTTCTTGCCGAACTTGCCGGCGAAGACGACCAGGGTGTCCCCGACCGTGCCGCCCAGCTCCGGTGGCTTGGGTTTGCAGTCGGGTTGCGCCCGGAAGTCCAGCAGGGTGGCGTCGACCAGGGTGAAGTCGAAGGTCTTCTCGAACAGGAACAGGTTGATGGTGATGTAGACCTTCAGGAACACCGACAGCTGGCCGCTGGTGGTGAAGAGGCAGACCGGGTTGACCAGGAGCGCCTGGAGGAACTCGCTGGTCCGGAACTTGCCGTCGTTGTTCGGGTCGTTCCAGCTGAACCCGACGGTGAGCCGGATGCCGCCCTCGATGCCCGCCTTGAGGAAGAGCACGCTGACCTCGGCCCCGGCGGCGATCTCGCCGCGCAGGGTGACCACCGGGACGGGCTTGCCGCTGCTGTCGGCGGTCTTGAAGTAGAGGCCGTCGAGGAGGCTGACCGCGTCGAGGGCGGTGCCGTCGGTGGCGGCCTCGACGGCGTGCCGGATGCCCGCGGTGTCCAGGCCGGCGATGAACCGGGCGGTCACCGACGCGCTGCCGGAGAGGGTGATCAGCACCGGCGGCGGCGCGTAGACCGGGCCGAACGACTGCCGCCAGCTGAAACCGAGCGACAGCGGTCCGGAATCGAAGCTGACCAGCTCGACGTCCTGCCCCATGAGCAGCCCGAACAGCGAGCCGGGGTTGTCGAAGACGGGGAAGCTGAAGCCGGTCTTCTGGGCGTTGGTCTTGCCCTTCTCGTCCGGGGTGAACAGCTTGCCCGCGTCACTGGTGGCCGCCTTGTCGACCGCCGTCTTGACGGCCGACTCGTCGGCGGGCTGGTAGCCGTGGTTCTTGTCGATCAGGCTCTCCGCCGAGGCGGGCGACACCTCCGTGGTGAGCGCCTTCGCCGGATCGACCTGGAACGCGCCGAGCGGGATCGAGCAGTTCGTGTTGCAGGTGGTGGAGATCTGGTTGACGAAGGTGATCACGGCGCGGACCGTGTCGACGAACTCGAGCTTGGGGCCGCCGGTCAGCGTGCTGAACGTCCGGGCCAGCCAGACCAGGGTGATGTCCGGTCCGCCGGTGGCCTTCGACAGGTCGGACAGGACCGGGATCGGCGCGTAGAGGGTGTCGATGACCGGCTGGAGCGGTCCGGTGACCGCCTTGATCTTGTCCACCACCGGCTTGAGGATCTTGGTGAAGAAGGAGCCGGCGTCCAGCGCGATCTCGGTGAAGCTGACCTGCAGCGGTGTGTCGACGCTGTCGCCGCTCGCGGTCAGGCCGCCCTGCTGGTGCTTCAGGCCCCACTTGAGCTGGAAGCGGGCGCTGATGCCGGGCAGGGCGGAGCCGGCCTCGTCGCCGGTGTTCACCACCGCCGCCAGCCGCCAGTCGATGTTCACGTCGGCGGAGACGTCGGTGGCGATGAGCGAGCCCAGGTCGGCGAACTCGGCGAGCGTGAGCTTGTCATCGGGCTTCGCGGTGCAGTTCGCGGTGACGGTGGGGTCGAAGCAGCTCTTCTCCCCCGTCGAGCCCTTCAGGTCGATGGCGAAGTACGCCTTCACCAGCGGCCCGGTGCCCTGCTTGGTGGCGTTCACCTGGATGAAGGCGAGCTGGGCGGCCAGGTCGCCGGTGGTGTCGAAGTTCCCGCCGATCTGCACCTCGGGCGCGGTGTCCCCGTCATGGGTGGGGACGTAGAAGCCCTCGTCCCGGTCGAGCACCAGGTCCAGGTGCAGCTTCCAGCCGAGCTTGGCCTGGATGCCGTCGGTGGCGCCCTTCTTCGCCTTCAGCGACAGGCCGGGGATGCCGAGGTCGAGCGGGACGTTGGCGGTCAGGCACCGGTCGGTGTCGCTGACGTCCTTGCAGCCGTCGGCGGCCGAGGGCGCGCCGCGGGAGGCGGTGAGCTTGATCCGGATGGACTGGAAGTCCTCCGGCTGGCAGGGGGTGGCCACCCCGCTGCGGCAGCCGACCACCGCGCTGACGCCCGGATCGAGCTTCTTCAGCGCGTTGTTGAGGGCGGACTGCATGCCGGCGCTGTCCAGCGTGGCGTCGGCCAGTGCCGGGCCGATCGCGGCCTTGACGTCCGCGCGCAGCTGGGCGACGAACTTCTCGCCCTGCTGGAGGTCGTCGCCGACCAGGGGCAGCTTGCCGTCGAAGCTGGCCAGCCGCAACGCCTCCTCCACCTTGGCCAGGTAGCCGTCGATGCCGACGTTGAAGTCGGTGAGCTTCAGCGACAGGTTGGCGAAGCAGGAGGTGAGGTCGGGGGTGTTGGCCGTGGGCGTGAGGTCCAGGCCCATGGTGAAGGTGAGCACGTTGGTGGCGTCGGCCGGCGTGCAGTTGTTGACGAACAGCGGCGCGCGGGCGCAGATCGGGGTGCTCGTCCCCCCGACCCCGCCGCCGCAGTCGACGCCGGCGGTGGTGAACGTCGGCGTGAGGCCGAACAGGTCGGTCACCGGCCCGTCCGCGGCGAGGCCGCCGAGACCGACGCTGAGGTTGGCCTTGACGGTGGCGAAGTCGGGGTCCTTGCCGAGGTCCAGCGCCAGCGGGCCGACCCGGGCGGCGAGGGCCGCGTCGGTGATCCCGCCGCTGACGGTCACCTTCGCCGAGGAGGTCTTGTCCAGCAGCGGCGCCGCGTTCAGCTTGAGCGGCAGCAGCAGGCCCAGCTGGGCGCGGGCGTCGACGTCCAGGGCGAAGGTGCCGGAGCTGTCCAGGCTGACCAGGTCCCGGGCCCCGTCCCAGGCGAAGGCGAGCGGCCCGGCGGTGCGCACGTTGCGCTTCCAGTCCAGCCCGATCCGCAGGTACGGCCCGCCGGCCCGCTCGTCCAGCGTGAACTGGATCCCGCTGCCCGCGCCGATCGCGTTCTTGAGCAGGTCGAGGGCGTCCTGGAGGGTGTCCGGAGGCGAGGCGAGCAGCTTGTCCAGCGCGTCGGCCAGCTCGGGGCGCAGCGCGTACGCGGTGCCGTCCGCGGGTTTGGGCGTGCCGGCGGCGGCGACCCGCAGGGTCTGGCCGTCGACCCGGTCCAGCACCCGGTACGCCTGGCTGCCGATCACCACGGTGCGGCCGGTCAGCCGCTCGTCGAACGCCGCGTCGCCGCTGCGGTTGCCGTCCTTGAGGAGGAAGTTCGCGCCGTCGGCGACGAAGGAGACGCCCTTGCCGACGCCGCTCTCGTCGGCGCCCAGCAGCTCCCGGGCCGAGCGGCCGAGCAGCGGGATCTCGGTGTTCAGCGGGCCGCTGCCGCCGCCCGGCTGAACGAGCGCGGCGTTGACCAGCCGCAGCGCCTCGACGACCACGGCGAAAAGCGCCTTCGGGTCGTCCGGGTTGAAGTCGACGGCGAAGAGCCCGGCGAGGCTGCTGGTGTCCACCACCGGTTGCTGGCCGGCGGTCCAGCTCACGTCGACGCCGACCCCCGTGCCGAGGGCCCCGGTGGCGCCGGGCACGCTGACCGTGACCTTGCCGGTGGTCTTCACCGACGAGGAGACGGCGAGCAGTTCGGTCGGCTTGGACTGGAGCCGGCGGAACAGCTCGCCGAGGCTGACGTCCTCCGCCTTGGTGAAGTTGACCTGGAGCATCCGCTGCCCGGCGGCCGCCGGGCCGACGGCCAGGTCGCCGCCGAGCTTGACCTTGAGGAAGCCGGCGTTGGCGTAGAAGTCGACGCCGGTGGTGATCGGGAAGTCGGCGGCGAACAGCGGCGTCGCCGGGTCGGTGCGCAGCAGCACCCGGTCCGCGTTGGCGGTCGGGCTGCCGAGGTCGTCGCGCAGGTCGAGGACGAGGGTCACCGCGGCGCTGTACTTCGGCTTCACGGTGGCGAAGCTGGCCTGGGCGTTGGCCGCCCGCAGGCCGACCTTCTTGTCCCCGCCGGCCGGCTTGGTCAGCGTCCCGGCCAGCTCGACGGCGCCGATGTTGGGGCTGGAACCGCTGATCACCCAGACGCTGTCGGCGGCCGGCTGGCCGCCGATCCAGTTCTGCGCCAGGGTGACCGAGGTGGCGGTGTTGGCGGCGATGGTGCCGGCCGAGGTGCCGGCGACGACCCGCTGGCCGACCAGTTCGCCGGGGGTGAACCGGTGGTCGTCGGCGGGGAGGGTGAAGCCGTTGGCGGTGAAGGTGGCACCGCGGCCGGAGACCGAGGCGGCGCCCGGGTCCAGCGGCACCGCGACCGTGGACTCCCGCTCCAGCTTCACCCGGAAGACGAGCTTCTCCCCCGCGAAGGAGAGGTTGTCGACCGGCAGGCCCTCGGCGGCGAGCAGCTTGACCAGTTCCTGGATCGAGCTGAACTTCGGCTGGCCGGCCTTGGCCGGGTCGTCGGTGGCCGGGTTGAACTCCGGGTCGTCCGGCTTCGGGTGGACGTACTTCTTGAGGAAGCCGGTGAGCTTCTCGTTGACCTTCACCGCGTCGGCGAAGGTGCCGCGCAGGAACGGCAGGCTGAGGTTGCCGGCCGGCCCGCTCTGCTGCACCCCGCTGAGCAGGGTGGCGAGCTGGGCCAGGCCGGAGGCGAGGTCCAGCGGGCTCATGTTGCGGAACTTGGCGATCGTCTCGTCCAGCCCGGTGGTGGTCACCGTCGGGCTGCCGACGGAGATGTCGTTCCAGTCCACGTTCACGGTCGCGGCGACGGCGGGCAGGTCGAACGGGGCGCCGGAGGTGGCGGCGCCGAGCTTGACCACGCCGTGCACGGAACCGGGGCCGGGCTCGGTCTCGGTGTCGGAGATCTTCCCGCCGCCGGAGCCGTCCAGGGCGACCTGGACCAGTCCGGCGAGGGAGCCGGACGCGCCCAGCTCACCGGTGCCGGGGCCGGCGGCGGTGTCGAAGGCGAGCCGGCCGTCGCCGTTCGGGTCGGTGAGGGTGACCTTCACGTGGGTGCGGGCGGTCAGCGTGCTGCCGGCGGTGAGCGTGACGCCGAGGATGCCGACGGAGGCGGTGGCCTGGTCGAAATCGGACCGGAGGCTGGCGGCCGCGTCGATGTCGATGCGCGGGGTGTCCCCGTCGCGCACCAGGTACGTCTCGCCGGCGGCGGTGTGCCGCGCCTTGAGGTGCAGGGTCGCCCAGCCGGTCACCTCGACCGCCTTGGCCAGGGTCACCCCGCCGACGGCGAGATCCTTGTCGGTGACCTGCCGCTTGGTGGTGACCAGCACGTCGAGCAGGTGGTCGCCGCCGCTGGTGCTGACCGTGCTGGTCAGCCGGGTGCCGCCGCCCAGGTCGACGTCGTCCTTGGTGAGCCCGCTCGCCAGCGCGTCGGACGCCTTGCGGGCGAGCTTGTCGGTGTCCACCAGCGCGCCCGGGCTGACCCCCAGCAGCGGCAGCGGCTGACCGAGCAGGCCGACCCGGGACAGGCCGCCCTCCGCCCAGGTGGCCGTCCGCGACATCAGGTCCTTGAGCGCGCTCTCCCACGCCTCGTCCGCGTGGGCGGGCGCCGCGGTCCACACCAGGGCGAGCGCGGCGGTCACCACCGTCGCGGTCAGCGCGGCGAGCAGCCGCCGTAGAGCCACCATGAGCCACCTCGTTCCTCGATGGCCGTCGACGACGGCGCTGGTCAGGCGCCAGCACACCGATCGCGGGCGGGACTCACAACGACTGTGTCGAGATGGTGACAGGCCGTCAGACCGATCGGTCGACGTCACTTCGCCGAGGGTGCCGTACCGACTGTGCGCTCAGCTCGACCGATCGACCGCACCGGACGGAAAAGGCCGACCGTCCATGACGGAAGGTCGGCATTTTCGGACAGCGGCCGGTTCGCCGGCCGGGCCGGAGTCAGAACGGGGCGTCCACCGACAGCCGCCGCACCTGGGTCAGGTAGGGGTCCAGCTCCCCCACCTCGAACCGGCAGGTGCCGATCACGTGCCAGAACTGGCCGCCCGGGTCACCGTCCAGCTTGTACCGGCCGTCCGGACTCACCGCGGCCCAGCCCTCCGGCAGGCCGATCAGGGTGGCGCGCAACTGCGCGTGCTCCGGGTCGGCGACGTCCCACAGCCGGACCGTGCCGTCGTCGCCGGCGCTGGCCAGCAGGCTGCTGTCCGGGCTGAACGCCACCGACCAGACCCGCCGGGTGTGCGCCGCCAGGGTGCCGTGCAGCCGCCCGGTGCCCGGGTCCCACAGCCGGATGATCAGGTCGTCCCCGGCGGTGGCCAGCAGCGCCCCGTTGGGGCTGAACGCACAGGACCAGAGCCGACCGGTGTGCTCGGTGAGCACGCTGCGCCGCTCGCCGGTGAGCGCGTCCCACACCACCGCGGTGCCGTCGTTGCTGGCGCTCGTGAGCAGGGTGCCCTCGGCGTTGAAGCTGACCGCGTACACCCGGTCGGTGTGCTGTTCGAGGGTGCGCCGGCAGGTGGCGGTGGCGGCGTCCCAGAGCCGGACGAGCTGGTCGTCGCAGCCGGTGGCGATGGTCTCGCCGTCCGGGCTGAACGCCACCGCCCGCACCCGGCCCCGGTGCGGGGTGAGGGTGGCGAAGTGCCGCCCGGTCCGCCGGTACCAGAGCCGGACCGTGTCGTCGTCGTTGGCGGTGGCCAGGGCGTCCCCGTCCGGGCTGAACGCGGCCGCCCAGACGTGGTCGGTGTCCACGTTGAGCTCCCGCTCGTCGACGCCGGTGTCGGTGTTCCACAGGTGCACCCCACCGTCGCCGCTGGGCGCGGCGACCAGCGGCTCGCCCGGGCAGAACACCGCCGAGAGCAGCCGGTCGGCCGGGCTGGCCAGCTGCCGGACCAGCCGGCCGGTACGCGGCTCCCACAACCGGACCACGCCGTCGTTGCCGCACGCGGCGAGGACCTCGCCGTCGTCCCGGAAGGACAGCGCGGTGACCCGCCGGCCGTGCCCGCGCAGGGTGTGCTGGAGCTGCCCGCTGCGTACGTCCCACATCCGGGTGGTGCCGTCGTTGCTGCTGGTCGCCACCTGCGCCTGGTCGGGCCGCCAGACCACCGGCCAGACCGAGCCGCGGTGCCGGGTCAGCTCGTGCCGGGGCTGGCCGTCGGCGGTCTCCCACAGCTGGATGGCGCCGTCGCTGGCGGCGGTGGCGAGCAGGGTGCCGTCGGCGTTGAACCGGACGCTGTAGATGGCGCCCCGCTGCCGGCCGAGCACCCGCACCGGCCGCCCGGTCTCCACCTCCCACAGCCGCAGCGCTCCGTGGGTGTCGCCGGTGGCCATCAACCCGCCGTCGGGGTGCACGTCGAGGGCGTACACGTCGGCCTCGTGGCCGCGCGGCTGGCGCAGCAGCTCGCCGTCGGTGGCCCGGCGGATCCACACCCGGCCGTGCTGGCCGACCGCGACGAAGGCCCGCCCGTCGGGGGTGTGCACGACGCGGTAGACCACCTCCGGCTCGCGGACCTCGAAGGCCGGCCGGCCGGAGGCGATGTCCCAGCCGCGGACCACGCCGGCGCTGTCCACCACCACGACCCGGCGCCCGTCGGGGCTGAACGACGTGCCCCAGATCGGCGCGGCGTGGCCCGGCCACTCGTGCCGCAGCCGGGCGGTGCGGGTGTCGTAGAGCCGGACCACACCGGCCGCGTCGCCCACCACCAGCCGGCCCCGCGCCCCGTCGGTGAGCAGCGGCCACACCCAGCCGGCGAAGACGTCCTCGATGACGTGCCGCACGTCGCCGTGGTCGGCGTCCCAGAGCCGGACGGTGAGGTCAGCCGCCCCGGTGACCAGCTGGTGCGAGGCGGCGTCGAAGCGCACCGCGTACACCCGCCCCCGGTGGCCCTGGAGGGTGCGTACCGGCAGCCCGGTGGCCGTGTCGCAGATCAGCACGCCACCGTCGTCGCTGCCGACCGCGAGCACCGCCCCGTCCGGGCTGTACGCGACGGGCACCGGCAGCCGGCCCACCTCGAAGCCGTAGGAGACGCCCACGGCCGGCGGGGCGAGGCCCGGCGCCACCGGCCGGCCGGGGGCGACCACCGCGCCGCGCAGCTCCGGCGCGCGCAGCAGCGCGGCGTCGGCGCTCACGTCGATCAGGGCGGCCCGGTGCCAGCTGCTGCCGGAGATCCGCGCGCCGCGCAGGTCGGCCCGGAACAGCCGGGACCCGGCCAGTTCGGCGCCGCGCAGGTCGGCCCCGGCGAGCCGGGTCTGGTCCAGCCGCGCGCCGCGCAGCCGGGCGTGTTCCAGCCGGGCCTCGGTGAGGTTGGCCGACACCAGCCGGGTGTCGGTGAGGTCGGCGCCGGTGAGGTCGGCGCCGGCCAGCTCGCGGTGGGAGAGGTCCTCGCCGCGCAGCACCGCGCCGCGCAGGTCGGCCCGGTCGGGCAGCCGCAGCCGGGCGCTCAGCCGCAGCGCGTTGGCCCGGACCGTCTCCCCGGCGTCCTCGTCGCCGAGCACCCGCGCGGTCCACGCGGTGCACCGGGCCGGGTCGGCCAGGTCGCCGAGGAACTCGACGGCCAGCGCCGAGAGCGGGCGCACGGCCAGCGCGGACGGCTCCTCGCCCCGGTTGAGCTGCTCGGCGATCCCCTCCGCGACCAACCACTCCATCACCGAGGTGTGGATGAACCCGAACAGCCCGTCGTCGGTACGGACCAGCAGGCTGCCCGCGCCGACCGCGTGCGTGGCCTGCGGCCCGGACAGCCGGGACTCGGCCAGCCCGGCGAGCTGGCCGGTGGCCTCGGCGAGCTCGGCCAGCCGCAGGTAGGACTCGCCGCTCTCCCACAGCTGGAAGGCGAGCCGGGTCACCGCGTGCCACAGCTCGGGCCGGCGCAGGTTCACCGGCGCGCCCGGGATGCCCTGGGTCCGCCGCTCCTCGAAGTCCAGCCAGGACTCCAGGATCTCCCGGTAGAGCGCCGCGGCGCTGAACGTGCCCCCGGCCCCGGCCACGGCGGACAGCCGCCCCTCGTCGAGGTTGGCGATGAAGCCGAGCATCCGCGGGTTGCGGGAGAGGCCGAGCAGGTCCTTCACCCCGGCGAGCAGGTCCATCCGGTCCCGGGCGGCCCGCTCGTCGCCGCCGTACCGGTGGCGCAGGAAGGTCTCGATCTGACCGGGGGTGAAATCCTCGATGGCCAGCACCCGGCGGTGCGGCAGCAGGCCGACCCGCTCGCCGAGCGCGGTCAGCACCTGCGAGTTGGTCTTGAAGTGCTGGGTACGGCTGCTCACCACGATCTTCGCGTTGCCCTCGGCCGCCTGCAGCAGCGTCTCCAGGTGATCGGCCGCCCGGTCGTACGTCACCCGGGCCACCAGCTCGTCGAAGCCGTCGAAGAGCAGCACGATGCGCCCCTGGCGGAGCATGTAGCGGAACGCCTTGAGGTCGATCACCTGCTCGCCGTGGTTGGCCAGGTGCGCGGCGACCAGGCCGTCGACCGAGTGCGCCTTGTCCAGCGCGCGCAGCTCCACGAGGATCGGGATCAGGTCGGGCGCGGCGGTGGGCAGCCGGCGGGCCACCTCGCGCAGCGCGAACGTCTTGCCCCGGCCGAAGTCGCCGAGCACCAACACGAACCGCCCGTCCGGCGCGGAGATCAGTTCGAGCAGCTCGTCCACCACGTCCTCGCGGACCCGCTGGTCGGCGCCGACCAGGTGGCGGTAACGCTGCGGCACGTACTGGCCGGGCGGGTAGAGCCGGTCGGCCTGCAGCCGGGCGGTCTGCGCGGCGACGTATTCCCGCAGGTCGAGCAGGCCCTGGAACTCGGTCAGGTGCAGCACGCGGACGCCGCGCCGCTGCGCCTCCTCGGCCAGCCCGCGGGGCACCCGGTCGCCGTCGTAGACCAGCTCGGACGGGATGTCCGGGTCGGCCACGCCGTACCACTACTCGACGTACGACCAGGAGACCGAGGTCGCGCCCTCGGCCCGGCCCAAGGTGATCATCCTCGGCTCCGGGCCGAACCGG
>NZ_JBSGJR010000189.1:0-11124 GCF_053605645.1 Micromonospora sp. NPDC003776 | reverse complement strand
GCCAGCCGGTGCTGCGCCGGATCCTCCCCGGGATGCTGGTCTCGGCTCTCGGCGACGGGATGAGCATGGTGGCGGTGGCCTGGCTCGCGGTGCAGATCGCGCCGCCCGACCAGGCCGGGGTCTGGACCGGGCTGGCGGTGGCGGCCTACGCCCTGCCTGCGACGATCGGCGCCGCCGTGCTGGCCCGGTTGGTCCGCCACTTGCCCGGCGTTCGGCTGGTCGCGGTCGACGCCTCGCTGCGGGCGGTCGCGCTGGGCGCGATCGCGGCACTGGCGGTGGCGGGTCTGCTCCAGCCGGGCCTGTACGTGGTGCTGCTCGCGGTGTCCTCGCTGCTGCACGCCTGGGGAAACGCCGGCGCGTACACCCTCGTCGCGGAATCGTTGCCGGAGGAGGACCGCCTGACCGGCAACTCGATGCTGTCCACCTTCACCCAGGCCGCGCTCCTGGTCGGGCCGGCCCTCGCCGGCGCTGTGATCGCGGCGGTCAGCCCCGGTTGGGTGGTGGCCGCCGACGCGGCGAGCTTCGCGGTCCTGGCGGTGCTCTGCTGGACCAGCCCGCCTGGCAGCGCGGCCCGGCCGGCGGCGCCGGCCGCCGCGACCGGGGGTCGGCGCACCCTTCTCGGCCAGCCGCGGTTGCTCGGGCTGCTCGCGGTGACCTGTGTGTTCTTCTTCCTCTACGGGCCGGTCGAGGTGGCCCTGCCGATCCTCGTCGCCCGCGAGCTGCACCGCCCGGCCGGTCTGCTCGGCCTGTACTGGACGGTGTTCGGTGTCGGGGCGACACTGGGCGGCCTCGGCGCCGGCTTCCTGCGGCGCCGCCGGCCGGCGCCCCTCGTGGTGAGCATCATCGTCGGCTGGGGCGCCGCGCTGCTGCCGCTGGGGCTCACCGATCTGGTCGTGCCCGGACTGTTCGGAATGGCGATCGGCGGGCTGATCTACGGCCCGTTCACCGCGATCTGCACGGCGCTGTTCCAGCGCCTCAGCCCGCCACCCGCCCTCAGCCGGGTACTGGCCGCCCGCAGCGCGCTGGCCATTCCCGCCACCGGGCTGGGCACGCTGCTGGGCGGGCCGATGGTCAGCGCGGTGGGCGGCCGGCGGACACTGCTGATCTCCGCGGTGCTGACCATCGCGTTCGGTGCCGCGGTGGCGGTGTTCCTCGGGCTGGCCCACCGCGCGTCACATCGGCAGGCCAGCCGTTCCGGGGAGACCAGCGGCAGGCGCTCAATACTGGAAAGCCGAACGAACTGAGCCGCCGACGATCGCGCACCACGTGTCCACGGTGACCTTCCCGTTGGGTACCAGGCCGTGCAGGCGCTGCATGTCCTGGACCGCCTTCATGGTGCTGTGGTCGAATTCGCCGTTCACCGTGACGTCGTGGTACCCCTTGCGGCCGAGCAGGAACTGCAGCGCGTTGACGGGAAGACCGCTGGCGTCCTTGTCGAGGGTCGGCACGAGCGCTTCCCAGGTGGCCGCGTCGAAGGTGGCGTCCGGGTCCACCGGAATCCCGTGCGTGGCTTGGAAGTCCGCCACGGCGGCGTTCATGTCGTAGCCGAAGTCGCCGTTCGGGATCAGCGGGTACCCGAGATCCGCGAGCAGGTACTGCGCGACCTGCACCACCGGCCCGTCGCCGAAGCGCCAGATGTCGGGCCACCGGCGTGCGGGGATGTCGGCCTGTGGCGTGCCGAGGGCCGCCGCGACCCGCGAGCGCACCGTCGGGAACAACCGGTAGAAGGCGACGCCCGGGCACTCGGTGGGGTAGAAGTCCCAGTGGCCGAAGATGTCCCATGGCTGCAGCCGGAACTGCTGGCACACCGCGGCGCACAACGTCACCAGCGCGTCGAGCAGCGCGTCCGGCGGCGTCTCGGTGATGTACGTACCCTCGTTCTCGATCCCGATCGCGTTGCCGTTCTCCCCCGGGCAGTGAGCGGCGATGACCTGATGTCCGCCCGCGTCGAGGGTCTGCAGGCTGCGGTGGCGACCCTCCAGCACGTAGCCGCCACGGCTGACCGTGAAGTGCTGTCCGGTGTCCGCCCAGCCGTTGACGTCCATGTGCAGGTTCTGGCAGTCCCGCGCCAGTTGCATCGCGTGCTCGCGCGAGTAGTCCGTGACGTTCGGGAACGCCATGTGGTGCAGGATGATCTTGTTGGTGACGTTGCCGGTGAGCTGGATCGTCCCCCGTGGCGGGCGCGCACCCCAGGTGTCGCAATCGATGATCCAGGGGAACGTGGCGCTGGGCGCGGCACCCGCTGGTGCCGCCACGAACAGGTCGGTGCCGACGATCGCCGCGAGCCCGGTACCCAGACCGGCCTTCAGTAAGGTGCGACGGTCGACCTCGTGCCGATGAGTGGACATGCGCTGCCTCCATCAGGGGTGCGGAACAACAACGACAGCCCTTGCGGGCCGGCCGATGCCACTGATCCACGCCAATACGCGGCGTTCGCCCACACCTGTCCGACGCCGGCGGACTGGCATGCTGCCACCTTCATCCGCGAGGATCGATGGTGAAACATTTCGACTATTCCACCGCAACGTCTGGCAGTTTTCAACAGGCGCGGGCGGGATCGTGGCGACGTACGCTGCCGCAGGTTGGCTGACGGGGACCGCGACGAGGGGGAAGACGCTCCCGGGGACCTCTGCCGGACTGGTTTGCCGAGGGCCCGCCGGGGTACGCGGCGCCCATGATCGCGTTGATCGTTCTCCTGTTGCTGGTGTGGCTGGTGCTGGCGGTCGTCGGGCTCGTCGTCAAGGGCCTGTTCTGGCTCTTCGTGATCGGAGCGATCCTGTTCGTCGTGACCGCCGTCGTCGGATACATCCGCCGGCGGGTGTGACCCGCTACCCATCCCCGGCCGGTACGGGGTGGGGCGGCGCCGCCTGAGGTGGTGCCGGCCTCGACGGCCGGATCACCGACGCGAGGCCCACTGCGGATGGCGCGCTGTGGGCCTTCCCCAGTGCCATCCGATGGACCTGCGTCCTATCGCGGCGCCCAGCGCCACACCATCTCCGACTGGCCGCGAGCCTGCATCTGCTGCTCCTGCGGCGGACCGAGCACCCTGGTCAACGAGGTGCCGAGCTGCTGGCAGCGCTCACCGAACGGGCGAGCGCCGTAGCGGGGGATCAGCCACACCGCTCCGCCGCCGCGTCCGGCCGCCACCTGCCGGGCCAGCCCGGCGGGGTCCTGAGCCTCGATCCGCTGCCGATAGTCGGTCCAGTCCAGTCGGCCCGGCCAGTCCTGCTGGGGGAAGCTGAGCAGTCGCGGCCGACCGTGCAGCCGCCGGATGACGTCGGGCCCGACCTGATCCGGGCAGAAGACGACGGTGTCGGCGTCGGTCACCCGCTGGTTGAGAAGATCAGCGAGGACAGCGGCGTCTGTGCGGGGGCGGGTCACCAGCGCGGCGTCCACCGCCAGCCAGGAGATCGCCAGACCGGCGACCACCACCATCGTCCAGCGCCTCGGCAGGGTTGCCGCTCCGACGCCGAGCACCAGCATCCCCAGAGGTAACACGATCGCGGCGTACCGGGTGACCACCGCCGATCCGGTGAGCCAGGTGACGGCGACGGCCAGCAGCAGGGTGGCGGCGCCGGTGCCGCCGATCAGTCGGGCGCGGCGGCCGTCCCCGAGCGCGCCCCACGCCATGAGCGGCCAGGTGACCAGCACGAGCGCGGCGGCCGGTGTCACCCCGGCGGCCGACCACTCGGTCACCACGGAGAGCAGGGACTGGAGGCCGCCGCGGCCCATCCAGGGCGTACCGGTGTGCCGGCTCTGGTACAGGAATATCGGAATCCAGGGAATGAACGCCACGGCCCCGGCGGCCAGCCCGCCAAGACTCCACCAGCCTGCCCGGGAGCGGTTCCGCAACAGCGACACCAGCAGGCCGGCCCCGACCACGGCGAACAGGAAGAGCGCCCAGTAGTGGGTGAGCAGGAGCAGACCGGCGACGACCGCCAGGCCGAGCGCCCGCAGCGGGCCCGGGCGTCGACGGACCCCCTCCAGAGCCAGGACGCCGAGCAGCACGAGCAGGATCACCAGCGCGTACGGACGGGCCTCGGTGGCATAGCGCACCAGCCACGGATTGGCGGCGGCGAGAACCAGCGTGACCAGGCCCGCGTTCGAGCGTCGGGCCACCACGTACCAGAGGGGCAGGGCGGCGGTGGCGAACAACCCGGAGAGGCTGCGGACCGCCCAGTCTCCGGTGCCCACCAGCCCCATCCAGCCGTGCAGGAGCAGGTAGTACAGCGGTGGAGCGCCGTCGCCGCGCAGCGCGGTGATCAACGCGGGCAGCGGCAGCCGGGCGATGGCCACGCTCTGCGCCTCGTCCAGCCAGAGCGGCGAGGTGGCGCAGAAGCGCAGCACCACGCCGGCGGCGAGCACCAACGCCACGAGGGCGGCCAGCGCTCTCCTGCCTGAGGACATCGACCACCAGACCGTGGACGCGCGCCGGCCCGCGGCGCTCATCGCCGGCCCTGATCCGCCCTCGCTCCGGTCGCGGCTGTCCGGCCAGCGCCGCTACCCGCGCCCACCGTGGCCTCGTGGCGGTTGCTTTCGTCGTGCACCGACCAGCGGACGTCGCGAACCGGCAGCGCCGGAGCGGCGGATCGTCCGGCCGGCCCGGCGCCGATCAGGGCAGTCCGCCCGGGGTCATCCACGTCCGGCTTGCCTGGCGCCGTCGCGGGGGTGGGCCCCAAGCCGTGCATCATCCCACTGCCCTCCCAGGCTGTCGGTCAGCGACGGCGGTGCCTTCCCCGATTGGGGCGTGCCGAACCGCAGTGCACCGCCGAGTTGCCCGGCTCGCCTCGACCCGCCCCGTCTGATCCGCGATCCCGGTACGGGACGAACCGGGCCGGAGGTCACCTCGTGGGGCGTCCCCCGACCCCGCTCCGGCGAGCGGCCGCCTGGGCCGGCACCGGGCTCGACAGCGCGGCGTACACCCCCGCCGTCGGGGCGGCCGCGCCCCCGTCCACCGGGAGCAGCGGGCGCCGCTGGGGAATGCCGGTCGGACCGTGGACCTGAGGCCGACCCCCCTCCCAGGTGACCTTGTCCAGCCAGAGCTGGCGGCCGGGCGAACCCGACCCGACCGCGCCCGGTCGCCAGGCGTGATACAGCAGCCAGGTGGTTCCCTCGTACTCGACCATCGCGGCGTGCCCGGGGCCGGCCGCCGCCGAGTCACTGCGCAGGATCGGATTCTCCGGCGCCTTCTGGCAGGGACCGGCCGGCGTGTCGCAGGTCGCGTAGCCCTCGGCGTACGCCTTCGAGGCGTAGTCGTTGCCCGAGTAGAAGAGGAACAGGCGGCCGTCGTGGCGCCAGAAGAACGGTGCCTCGACCACTGACGCCTCCCACGCGCTGGTCTGCTTCACCAGCCGCGTCGGCTCGCCGACCAGGTGCGACCCGTCGGCGGAGAGGCGCTGCGACCACAGCCAGGTGTCCGCGCCGATCGCGTTGCCGTCGTTCTTCCAGACCAGCCAGAGGCTGCCGTCGCTGTCCCGGAACGGGCTGGGGTCGATCGCACCGCCCTGATCCGGCGAACAGACCAGGGGAGCGGTGGCATCGTCCCGGTACGGCCCGGCCGGTGAATCGGCGGCCGCCCGTCCGACGCACTCCTTCCCAGAGGCGTGGTCGGCGGCGGTGTAGAAGAGCAGATAGCCGTCCGAGCTGCCGCGGATGATCTCGGGTGCCCAGGTCCGCCCGGGGTCGGCCCAACTGGGCAGGGTGGGCAGGGCGTCGCCGGCCGGCGTCCAGGTCACCAGATCCGGCGAGGTCAGCACGGGGACGTTCTGCCCGCCGCTGTTGGTGTGCACCAGGTACCAGGTCGAGCCGACCCGGATCGCCTGCGGATCCGCGCTGTCCCCGGCGCGGACGGGGTTGACGAAGCTCTGCGGGTCGACCGGTCCGACCGCCGGGGCAGCCCAGCGGAGCGCGCAGCCGGCCATCGCCGCGATGGTGACGACGAGCGCCACGATCATCGCGTTGCGGCGGTATCGGCTGCGGCGAGCCATAACGTCGGCCAAGAGAGGTTTGTCCAATCCGGTTCCGAGGGGCGGAAGACCTTAGGGACAACCCGGCCGGCCGGGCGGCTCTTCCCGGGGGCGCCACCGTCGGCCGAGCCGCGAGGCCGGACGTCACTCGCGCCGGGGCCCCACCCTCACGGCCGGAGCGTGTCGGGATCGCATACCGCCCAGATGGGCTTGATCCGGACGCCGACCACCTGAGGCGGCCGGCTCAGCCCAGTGCGGTCGGCGAGGGGGGCGCGCTGCCGCCCTGCGGTGCCTCGGCGGTCATCAGCCGGACGATCTCGGCCCCGTCGGCGGCCGAGGGGAGCCCCCATCCCGGCCGGTACCCGTACACCTGGTCCAGCGGAGTGGAGGCGGTGCGGCCATCGAGCACCTCGACCGCGCCGGTGCCGATCAGTCCGGGATGCTCGACGCCGCACGCCTCGGCCACCTTGACCAGGTCACGGCGCAGGGTGCGGATGTAATTGGCGGCCCGCACCGACTTGCGGGCCGGATCGAGGCCGCGGGCCAGCCACGGGTTCTGGGTCGCGACGCCGGTGGGACAGGTGTCGGTGTGGCACTTCTGGGCCTGCACGCAGCCGATCGCCAGCATCGCCTCCCGCCCGACGTTCACCATGTCCGCACCCAGCGCGAACGCGACCACCGCGTTGTCCGGCAGGCCGAGCTTGCCCGCGCCGACGAAGACCACCCGCTCGTGCAGGTCCCGCTCGGCGAAGGCCCGGTAGACCCGCGAGAAACCCTGCTGGAACGGCAGCGACACCGAGTCGGTGAAGATCAGCGGGGCGGCTCCCGTGCCGCCCTCACCGCCGTCGACGGTCACGAAGTCCACCCCGCGGTCGGTGTCGCGCATCAGCGTGGTCAGCTCCTCCCAGAAACCCAGGTCGCCGACGGCGGACTTGATACCCACCGGCAGGCCGGTCTCGGCGGCGAGCAGCTCCACCCAGTCCAGCAGGCTGTCGCAGTCGGAGAACTCGGCGTGCCGCGACGGGCTGACGCAGTCCTGGCCGGGCGGGATCCCCCGGGTGGCGGCGATCTCGGCCGAGACCTTCGCCGCCGGCAACAGACCCCCGAGGCTCGGCTTCGCGCCCTGGCTGAGCTTGATCTCCAGCGCCCTGACCGGTGCCCCGGCCACGAGGTCCTTCAGCCGCTCCAGGCTGAACCGGCCCCGCTCGTCCCGGCAGCCGAAGTACGCGGTGCCGATCTGGAAGATGAGATCACCTCCCTTGCGGTGGTACGGCGACAGTCCGCCCTCGCCGGTGTTCTGCAGGCAACCGGCGAGCGCGGCGCCCCGGTTGAGGGCCTCGACGGCGTTACCGGAGAGCGAGCCGAAGCTCATGCCGGAAATGTTGACCACCGACTCCGGACGGAAGGCGTGCACCCGGCGCCGGGCCCCGCCGAGCACCTTCGCGCAGGGCAGCGTGACGTCGTGCCCGACGGTGGGCGACGACGGCGGCACCGCCCGGCCGAAGGTGCGGTGCATGATGATCGGATAGCCCCGGGTGTACTCGATGTCGTTGTCGGTACCGAACCCGAAGTAGTTGTTCTCCTGCTTCGCCGAGGCGTACACCCACCGCCGCTGATCGCGGGTGAACGGCCGCTCCTCGTTGTTGCCGGCCACGATGTACTGGCGCAGCTCCGGCCCGATGGACTCCAGCAGGTAGCGGGCGCGGCCCAGCACGGGGAAGTTCCGCAGCAGCGCGTGGTCGCGCTGCAGCAGATCGCGTGCGGCGAGGGCCGCGACGGCGGCGACGGCGGCGGGTACGGCTCTACGGGCCCAGCTCATGGCGCCACTCTTTCCGGGATCGCCGCCGGTCAAACAACCCGCGCGACCGTACGCGGGGAGCCCCGATCAGCTTGCGGGGGCGTCTCGAATGGCGAGCGCGGCCTGGATGAGCGCGGCGTGGGTCAGCGTCTGGGGGAAGTTGCCCAGGTGCGCGCCGGTCGCCGGGTCCAGTTCCTCGGCGTACAGGCCGAGTGGGGTGGCGTGGTCGAGCATGGTCTGGAACAGCTCGATCGCCTCGTCGCGGCGCCCGGTGCGGGCGAGGGCTTGCACGAGCCAGAACGAGCAGGGCAGGAAGGCGCCTTCGCTGCCCGGGAAGCCGTCCCGTCCCGGCGGGTAGCGGTAGAGCAGCGGACCGCCGGCGGAGAGCCGGACCCGAATGGCGTCGATGGTGCCCTGCACACGAGACGATTCGGCGCTGTCCAGCTCGAGCAGCGGGAGGACGAGCAGGGCCGCGTCGAGCTCCGGGGAGCCGTAGCTGCGGACGTAGCTGCCCGCCGTCGGGTCGAAGCCGCGGGCCCGGACCTCGGCAGCGATGGCATCCCTTGCCGTCAGCCAGCGTCGACGTTGCCGGGCCGGCAGCGGGTGGGTGTCGGCGATGCGCAGGGCCCGGTCCAGGGCGAGCCAGCCCATCAGCTTGGAATGCACATGGTGGGCCGGCGTCCGGACCTCCCAGATGCCGGCGTCGGGCGCCTGCCAGCACCGGGCGACCACGTCGGCGAAGCCACGCACCGCCCGCCACGTCTCGCCGTAGAGCAGGTGCCCGGCCTGCGCGAACGCCCAGGCGGCGTCGATCACCCAACCGTAGCCGTCGAGTTGGTGCTGCCCCGCAGCGCCGTTGCCGACCCGCACCGGGACGCTGTCGAGATAGCCCGGCCAGCCGGGCAGGTCCCGTTCCGCGGGTACCCGGCGGCCGTACAGGGTGAACAGCGCCGGCAGGCGTGGCCGCTGCAGCCGGCTGGCGTGCAGCAGCCACGCGAGGAAGCCGTGGGCCTCCTCGGGTTTGCCAACGCTGAGAAAGGCGCTGACCCCGATGCTGGCGTCGCGGGGCCAGACGTAGCGGTAGTCCCAGTTGCGTACCCCGCCGGGGTCCTCCGGCAGCGACGTGGTGACTGCGGCGACGGGAGCCTGCGAGGGTGAGTAGGTCAGCAGCCGCATGGTCAGCAGGCTTCGCACCACCTGCTCTCGGAAGGGCAGCGCGCGGTCGATCTCCGCGCTCCACGACCGCCACCGGTCCTCGTCCTCGACGAGCAGATCCCAGGCGGCTGCCGGCTCGACGTGGATCAGCGGTTCGCGGTGGGCCACGGCCAGCACGAGGACGACCGGCCGCCCCGGCCGGACCGTGAACGGGGTGGCCAGCCCCGGTTCGATGGCGAGTTCGGGCGCGCCGGCCAGCGAGACCGCGAGCGCCCCCCACTCACACAGCAGGGCCCGGTGCCGATGGTGGGCGCGGGGGCGGCGGTGCCGTGCGCCGAGCCGGGGGTCGAACTCGACGACGGCCTCGACCGGTGCCTCTTCGGCCGACAGGCGCCGCACCAGCATCGTGGTGGGCAGGAGACGGCCGCTGATCTCGGCCACCATGCCCTCGGTGAGGGTGAGCCGGCCGCCGCCCACCGCCCACGTCGTCTCCAGGGTGGCGGTGTGCTGCCGGTAGCGCCGGGCCACGACCGGGGCCGGCCCGGCCGGGCCGACCCGGAACGTTCCCGCGTCCGGGCCGCCGACCAGCCGGCCGAACAGGGGCTCGCCGTCGAAGCGGGGTACGCAGAGCCAGTCGATCCCGCCGTCGGCGGCGACGAGGGCAGCGGTACGGGTATCACCCAGCAGCCCGTAGTCGCTGATCGGCGCCGGCGGCCGGGAAGCTGCCCGGTCGCGCCCACCAGTCATGGAGATCGCCTCCTCCCGAGTCGCGCGGCGCCACTGCGGCACATCAGCCGGGGACAGTCGCCGCGCCGGTCAATCGGCCCGGAGGAGCAGCCCGAGGACGACCCCGTAGAGAACGTGGACGACACCCGCCACGGCGGGAGTCTGGACGCCGTAGTTGAGGGCGAACAGGCCGGGCGGCTCCAGGACAGCGGTGCTCGCCGGCCCCGCCCGCTGCGACGCCATGCGCGGATGGACACCCGGAAGCAGCGGTAGGAGCACCGTCAACGCAATCGCGACGTGGAGCGTGCCCAACAGCGCCCCGATCCACCAGGTGGCGTGGTGCAGCAGCGCGAACGTGGCCGCGTACCCGAGGGCGAAGCCCTGACCGGCGCCGAGGTGGATGAAGAACCCGATGGCCCGGGCCCGATCGGGATCCTCGGTGACGATGGTGCCGAGGACCAGGGGAAGGTCGAGCCGGGTGAGGCCGGCCAGTTGCGCAGCGATCAAGGCTGCGGTGAGCGCCGTGGTGGCGACGAACCCGAACAACGCCCATCCGGCCCAGTCCATGTCAGCGGTGGTCGACGCCGGGGGAATCGGCCGGAGCTGATGACGACCGGATCGGTGGCGGCAGCACGCGGCGCCGCGTGGTTCGCTCGGCCATCGCCCACCACCTTCGACTGCGTGAATGTTCTCCGGGCCCGATCGGGGTCCCGCTTCGCACCAGGTAGGCCCCGCTGGTCGGGCCGGCCCCACCATAAGCCGGCGAGCCAGCGACGCTGGCCTGCTCGCCAGCACGTTCCCGGATCGGGTGGCGCCGCCGGAACGTCGCCTGCGAGGTCGCCCGGAACCGTTCCAGCACCTGGTCCAGCCCGGCCGCGCCGACTCCGTCCGGGCCGCCCCACGTGCCCTGGTTTCCGGGTACGCCGCGATCACTGACGGCGGGCTACCGTATCCGGGTGCCGGTCCTGGAGATCTCCGACCTCATCATCCGCCACGACATGGCGACGGGGGCCAGGCTGAGGGATTTGGTTAAGGATCGTCAGTGATCGTGGTCCGGTCGTGGGTGTCGGTGTCTTCTGGTTTGATGCGGGGCGGTGGGGGGTCTGTGCCGGCGGTGAGTGCTGTCGTGTGGCGGCCGTGTGCGTGGTGGCCGGGTCTGGGTGTGGTGAGGTTGGTGGCGGGTGAGTCGGGCGGTGTCGCTGGCTGAGGGCGAGGTGTCCCGGACCGGGTGTGTCCGCGTTTTTGTGCGCGGCGGTGTGGATGAGAAGACCGGTGTGGTCCTGTCCCAGGTGGTGCTGGCCGAGCGTGTCGGGTGGTGTGCCGATCTGGTGGCGGGCATGGTCTGCGGGCTGTTGGCGCAGCGGTGGAACGCCGCGGATGTGCAGGTGTTGGCCTGCGGTGTGGACGCGGGTGGGCGGAGGTTGCCGTCGAACGCGTGGATGGCGTTGCGGCGGCTGGGTTGGACCGTCACCGTCCCGG
>NZ_JBSGJR010000188.1:0-11129 GCF_053605645.1 Micromonospora sp. NPDC003776 | reverse complement strand
GCGGCGGGCGCCCCCCCCCCCCGCGCCCCCCCCCCCCGCGGCCGATGCCCCGGCCGAGGGGCTGGTCGAGGAGGTCGAGGTCGTCGTCGACGAGATCGAGGTCGAGGCCGAGGACCGGGTCTCCGGCCCGCCGGTGGTCGACGCGCCCGCCGAGCCGAGCGAGGAGGCCGCCCCGGCGGCCGAGTCGGCCGGACCGGAGCTGAACGTGCTCCGGGCCGAGTTGGACGAGCGGACCCGGGACCTCCAGCGGGTGTCGGCGGAGTACGCCAACTACCGCAAGCGGGTCGACCGGGACCGCAGCCTGGTCCAGGAGCAGGCGACCGGCACGGTGCTGACCGCGCTGCTGCCGATCCTGGACGACCTGGACCGGGCCCGCGAGCACGGCGACCTGGTGGGACCGTTCGGCTCGGTGGCCGAGCAGCTCACCGCCGCGCTGGGCAAGTTCGGCCTGACTCCGTTCGGCGAGCAGGGCGACCCGTTCGACCCGACCCGGCACGAGGCGGTGGCCCACCAGACCTCCGCCGACGTGACCGAACCGACCTGCGTGCAGGTCATGCGCCGGGGTTACCAGCTCGGCGAACGGCTGCTGCGGCCCGCCCTGGTCGCGGTCGCCGACCCGGAGTAGTGCCGACCCGTGACGTCCCGCCCGCCCCCACCGGGCGGGCGGGACGACCGGGATTCGTCCCGTGGAAGGGGGTGGACCGGTGAGTTCCAAGGACTGGATCGAGAAGGACTACTACGCCGTGCTGGGCGTGGAGAAGTCCGCCTCCTCGGACGAGATCAAGAAGTCGTACCGGAAGCTGGCCCGGGAGTCGCACCCGGATCACAACCCCGGTGACCCCAAGGCCGAGGAGCGGTTCAAGGCCGTCTCCGAGGCGTACGCCGTGCTCGGCGACGAGAAGAAGCGCCGCGAGTACGACGAGATGCGGTCGCTCTTCGGCTCCGGCGCGTTCCGCCGCAACGCCCGTGGCGGTGGCCAGCCGGGCGGCATGCCGTTCGACGTCTCCGACCTGTTCGGCGGGGCGGCCGGCGGCGAGGCCCGGTTCGGCGGCGCCGGCGGTGGCTTGGGCGACCTGTTCAGCTCGCTCTTCACCGGCGGCGGCGCCGGTGGCCCGACCCGCGCCCGGGGTCCGGCGAAGGGCCGGGACGTCGAGGCCGAGGTGGCGCTGGACTTCGAGGACGCCGTACGCGGGGTGACCCTCCCGCTGACGCTGCGCGCCCCCGGGGTCTGCGACACCTGCCACGGCAACGGGGCCAAGCCCGGCACCTCGCCGGTGGCCTGCCCGGTCTGCCACGGCGCCGGGGTGACCACCCGCAACCAGGGATCCTTCAGCTTCTCCGAGCCGTGCCGCAACTGCCAGGGCGTCGGCACGATCGTCGAGGAGAAGTGCCCCGAGTGCCACGGCACCGGCGGGGTGACCAAGACCCGGACGCTCAACGTCCGCTTCCCCGCCGGGGTGGCCGACGGCCAGCGCATCCGGCTGGCCGGCCGGGGCGAACCGGGCGAGCGGGGCGGCCCGGCGGGTGACCTGTTCGTCCACGTGAAGGTCCGGCCGGACGAGCTGTTCGGGCGCACCGGGGACGACCTGACCCTGACCGTGCCGATCACGTACGCGGAGGCGGTGCTCGGCACCGACCTGCGGGTGCCGACCCTGGACGGCACGGTGACCCTGCGCGTGCCGCCGGGTACCCCGAGCGGTCGGGTCCTGCGGGCCCGGGGCAAGGGCGTCGTACGCAAGGACGGGCGGGCCGGCGACCTGCTGGTCACCCTCGACGTGGTGGTGCCGGCGAAGGTGTCGGACGAGGCGCGGGCGGCGCTCGAGGCGTTCGCGGAGCAGACGCCGCCGGCCGCGCGGGAACATCTCGACGCGCGGGTACGTCGATTCAGTTGACCCCGGCGGAAGGCAGCGGAGGTGAGCGGGGATGTCGGAGGAGTTCGTCGGCTCGGGTGACCCTGCCTACGAGGCCAAGGTACTGATGATCTCGGTCGCGGCGCGGATGGCGGGCATGCACCCGCAGACCCTGCGCCAGTACGACCGGCTGGGCCTGGTGCAGGCGGGCCGGGCGGCCGGCGGTGGCCGCCGGTACAGCGTCCGGGACGTGGTGCTGCTCCGCGAGGTGCAGCGACTCAGCCAGGACGACGGCATCAACCTGGCCGGGGTCAAGCGGATCATCGGGCTGGAACGGCTGCTGGAGGAGGCCCAGCAGCGGGTGGCGCGGCTGGAGGCGGAGCTGGACGCCGCGTACCGCCGGATCGCCGAGCTGGAGTCGCTGGGCGGCTTCTCGCGCGGCGACCTCGTACCCACCAACCGCACCTCGACCGCGCTGGTCGTGTGGCGGCCCCGCCGCACTCCCGGCCGCTGACCCCGGGCGCTCGCCCCAGCTCGAAATCTTGGACAGTTGCCGCTCGTCGTGAGCGGCAACTGTCCAAGATTCATTTTGGGGACCGGACGACGGGCGGTTCGGGGAAAGTGCCGGTGGGGGCGGGCGGGGCCGGTTAGTCTCTGAATCAGGGCCAACCAGCTCAATCCGGACGCCGAACTGGCAGGGGGAGCCATGGCGGAATCGGCCAAGAAGGTGGGGCAACAGGCGGAGGACCGGCTGGAGAAGGTGGCCGAGAACGTCCGCGAGCGATTCGACCGGATCACCAAAGGTGGCTTCACCGACAAGATCAGGGACGGGCGCTTCCTCGATCAGGTGGACCACGGCATCGACCGGGCCAGAGCCGACGAGCGGCGCAAGAAGCAGGGCGGATCGACCTGACGATCCGTCGACGTGCGGGCCGGGACCCACGGGGGGTCCCGGCCCGTTCGCCGTGCTGGGCGTGCCGGGACGCGGCGATGCCGCGCGGGGGACCAGGGCGGGACACCACAGATCCCACAACGAAGCCGGCGGGCGGGTCGCGGACCCTGCGGTGTGGCCCCGCCGTGACCGGCGGAGGGATCAAGCCTGACCGCCCGGAGCCGGGCACGGCGGGGCCACATCCCCAACGAAAACAGGTAGGACGAGCGACTAGAGCCGGCGGTTCTCCCGCACCAGGCCGCCCTCGCACCAGTCGCGGTAGACGAAGAGGTCCGGCCGGGCCAGCAGCACCCGACTGTTGTGCGCCCAGTTGCGCATCAGCTCGTCGCCGGCCCGTTCGGCCTGCTCGACCAGCTTGCGGAAGCGGCGCTTGGGGTGGGCCCGGAAGTTCGTCCGGATCCCGTCGGCGGCGTAGATGTAGAGGCAGTGCAGGGCGAACCGGCGGGCCGGGCAGGCCGTGTCCATGGCCAGTTCGAAGAGCGTCTGCACCAGGTGGTCACCGGCGACGAGCAGGTCCCAGTCCGGCGGCATCGAGGTCAGCGGCACCGAGTCCGGCTGGTACGCCCACGCCCGTAGCTCCGCCGGCGACGGGTCGACGGGGTTGGCGAAGCCGCGGAACGTCTCTCCTTGCACGCTCACCGGCCAACCTTCCGCTCCCGCTGGCGGGGGCACCGGCCACCCGCGGACACCCTGGCTGCTGGGGCGACACGGTAACGCGGTGGCGCAGGTCAGCGGTAGACCCTCCAGGAATCAATTCGGCCACCGTTCGCCGGGCCGGGCCAACCGTACGGTCGACCCGGCCCGGAACCGGTCAGTCGCCCACCTGCACCGGCACCCGCTGCCGGGCGGCGCCGCGCTGGCGCAACCAGCGCTTAAACCAGGGCATGTCGGGCAGTCGGGCCAGCATCGGCCCGGTCACCACGGTGATCAGCACGTACGCCGTGGCGAGCGCGGCCAGCCTCGGTTCGACCGGGTACGCGGCGGCGACCGCGAGCCCGGCGATGACGATGGAGAACTCGCCGCGCGGGGTGAGCGCGAAGCCGGCCCGCCAGCGGCCCGGTTCGGCGATCCCGGCCCGGCGGGCGGCCAGCCAGCCGGTGAGCAGCTTCGTCCCCATGGTGACCACGGCCAGCACCAGCGCCGGCAGCAGCACCGGCGGCATGTCGAGCGGGTCGGTGACCAGCCCGAAGAAGACGAAGAACACCGCGGCGAAGAGGTCCCGCAGGGGTGAGAGCAGTTCGGTCGCGTGGTGCGCCACCGGCCCGGAGAGGGCGATGCCGACCAGGAACGCGCCGACCGCGGCGGAGACCTGGAGCTTGGCCGCGACACCGGCGACCAGCAGGGTCAGGCCGAGCACCCCGAGCAGCAGCGCCTCCGGGTCCTTCGCCGACAGCGCCGCGGAGATCCACTTTCCGTACCGGATGGCGACGGCCAGCACCGCGACCACGGTGAGGACCGCGACGGCGAGCGCGATGCCGCCCTTCATCAGGCCGACCCCGGCGAGCAGCGCGGTGACCAGCGGCAGGTAGAGGGCCATCGCAAGGTCCTCGATGACCAGCACCGAGAGGATCACCGGGGTCTCCCGGTTACCGACCCGGCCGAGGTCGCCGAGCACCTTGGCGATCACCCCGGACGAGGAGACCCAGGTGACCCCGGCGAGCACCACGGCGGCCACCCAGCCCCAGCCGAGCAGCAGGGCGAAGGCGAAGCCGGGCAGCGCGTTGAGGACCGCGTCGATCAGGCCGGCCGGGGCCGCCGACCGGAGGTTGCCGACCAGCTCGTTGGCGCTGTACTCCAGGCCGAGCATGACCAGCAGCAGGATGACGCCGATCTCCGCGCCGACGGCGAAGAACTCCTCGCTGGCGTTCAGCGGCAGCAGACCGCCGTGGCCGAAGGCGAGTCCGGCGAGCAGATAGAGGGGGATGGGCGAGACGCCGACGCGACGGCTGAGCCGGCCGAGCAGGCCGAGCAGGAGCAGCAGCGCGCCGACCTCGACGAGCAGAGTCGTGGTTTCGTGCATCCGCGCCTCAGCCGTCCGGGTCGGTCTCGGCGAGGATCGCCGTCACCCCGTCGAGGCCCTGCCGGGTGCCGACCACGACCAGCACGTCACCCGCGGCGAAGCGGAACGTGGGGTCGGGGGAGACGATCACCTCGCCGTGGCGCAGCACGGCGACGATGGAGGCACTGGTGCGGGTGCGCGCCTTGGTGTCGCCCAGCCGCTTGTTGACGTACCTGCTCCCGGCCGGGATCGCGATCTGCTCGGTGAGCAGCCCGGCAGCCTGTTCCCGCAGCCCGGAGAGCTGACTGAGCATCAGCGACGCGCCGAGGATGTCGGCCAGCGCCTCCGCCTCGTCGTCGGTCAGCGGTATGTCGTGCTGGCAGGAATCGGGATCGTCCGGGTCGTAGAGGACCAGGTCTCGGCGGCCATTGCGGTGGGAGACCACGCCGAGCCGGCGGCCGGATTCCGTCATCAGATCGTGACGTACGCCGATCCCGGGTAGGGCAGTCTGTTCGACACGTACTCGCACCCGGGTGAGGCTACCCTGCGCTGGAGGCGTGATGGACCGCCGAATCGGTCACAAGGTGATCATGCTGCTGCTCCTTCCTGCCCTGGCCAGCTGTTCGATCGGGGACGTCCGCCGGCCGCTGCCGGACCGGGCGTCCGCGTCGCCCCGGCCGGTCGCCAGCACGCCGGCGCGGCCGCCGGTCGCCGACGTCGACGGGGTACGCCACATCACGGTCGCCGTCGCCGACCGGTACGACCCGCCGTACGTCGAGTTCGTCGACGCCGATCACGCGTACGCCCTCTTCGCGACCTGCGACGGCCGGCCGCCCGGCCGGGACTGCCCGGCACTGCTCTTCGCGTCCCGGGACGGTGGCCGGTCCTGGCGGGCGCTGCCCCATCCCCGGCCGGTCGCGGAGAACCAGCAGCTCTACGCCCCGAACGGCCTCCTGGTGCTCGGCGCCGAGCCGTTCGGCTGGTACGCCTCGACCGACGGCGGCGCCACCTTCACCCACCATCCCGGGGTCGCGCCGCCGCCCGGGCTGACCGGGCCGGCCGGCCGGTTCCAGGTGACCGACGAGGGCGGCGGTCGGGTGGCCCGGTGGGACGGCCGGCAGCTGCGCCCGCTGCCCGCCCAGCCCGGCCTGCCCCGGGTGCAGGACGTGGCCGAGGCCGGTGACCTCCTGGTGGCGGCCGGTGCGGACGACGCCGGTCGCCCGTACGCGGCGGTCTCGGCCGACCAGGGCCGGCGCTGGGAGCGGACGGCGGTGCCGGCACCGGACGGCGCGGTGGGGGTCCTCCGTCCGGTGCGGGCACCCGACAGTGAGCCGTGGCTGGTCGGGGAGCGGCCGGACCGGACGGGCTTCCCGGCGTTCTGGCGCTGGCAGGGCGAATGGGTGCCGGTCCGGGCCGACGGCCACCCGGAGCGGGTGCGCTCGGCGGTGCCGGTGGGCAACGGCCGGGTGGCGGTGACCGGCCCGGACGGGTTGGGCATCGTGGTCGACGGCCGGTACGAGCCGGTGTCCTGGCCGGTCGGACCGGAGCACCACCTGAGCCTGCTGGGGGACGGGACGCTGCTGGCCCGCGGGCCGGACGAGATCGTGCTGGCCGTCGGCCCGGTCGGGCAGCGCCGCTGGGTCAGGCTGGTGCTGGCCGGGGCCTGACGGCTCGTCGCCGGGCTGCGTCGGCCCGGCGACGAACCCGTCGACGCTCAGCGGAGCCCGGCGAAGAACTGCCGGATGTCGCCGACCAGCACCTCGGTCGCCTCGTGCGCGGCGTAGTGGCCGGCGACGTCACCGCGCGGCTCCGGCCCGGCGTCGAAGGTGTGCCAGCTGACGATGTTGGCGTGGTCCCGGTCGGCGAACCGACGGATCGACTGGAAGTCGCCGGGGAACATCGCCACCGCGGTCGGCACCGTGGTCGGCCCGGCCGGCTGCTCGGTGGCGTGCGTGTCCTCCCAGTAGAACCGCATCGCCGAGGCGGCCGTGCCGGTGAACCAGTAGATCGCGACGTTGGCCAGGACGAAGTCCGGGTCGAGGCTCTCGTCGAGGAGTTGCGCGTTCCAGGCGAGCAGGCCGACCGGCGAGTCGGCCAGCGCGAACGCGAGGGTCTGCGGCTGCTGGCTCTGCACCTGGTTGAAGGAGAACTTGTTCTCCATGAACCACTGGAGGTGCTGCAACGCGGCCTGGTCGGCGGCGGAGAGCCCCTGGAACTCGGCCGGATCGCCGGACGGGAACGAGAAGAGCTGGGTGACGTGCACGCCGAGCACGTGGTCCGCGTCGAGGCGGCCCAGTTCGGGCGAGACCATCGAACCGGCGTCGTTGCCGACCGCGCCGTACCGCTCGTATCCGAGGCGGGCCATCAGCGTGGCCCAGGCCCGGGCGGTGCGGTAGCGGTTCCAGCCGGCGCTGTGGGTCGGACCGGAGAAGCCGAAGCCGGGCAGCGACGGGATCACCAGGTGGAACGCCGGCGCGTCCGGGTCGGCCGGCTCGGTGAGCGGGGCGATCACGTCGAGGTACTCGACCACCGAGCCGGGCCAGCCGTGGGTGAGCACCAGCGGCGTGGCGTCCGCCCGGGACGACCGGACGTGCAGGAAGTGGATCTCCTCGCCGTCGATCTCGGTGACGAACTGCGGGTGGGCGTTCAGCCGTGCCTCGACCGCCCGCCAGTCGAACTTCTCCAACCAGTATGTCGCCAGCTCGCGGACCCGATCGGTGGGCATGCCGTAGGCAGCACCGACGCCGGGCAACTCGCCGGGCCAGTTGGTCCGGCGCAGCCGGTCGGCGAGGTCGTCCAGAGCGGCCTGCGGGATCTCGACGCGGTACGGGCGGATGGCGATGTCCGTCATGACTGCTCCTTCAGAACGGAATGTTTCGTTCCGCTTCAGAGTAGCAGAGCGGAACGATCCGTTCCAGTGTTAGTCTCGGTGCATGTCGAACCCGACCGACGCTCCGCCGCTCGCCGGCCGGCGTGCCCAGGCGGCCCGTAACGACGCGGTGATCCTGGCGGCCGCCCGCGCCGTCTTCCTCGACGACCCGAAGGCGCCCATCGCCGCCGTCGCCGAGCGGGCCGGCGTCGGCATCAGCGCCCTCTACCGGCGGTACGCCAGCAAGGAGGACCTGCTGCGCAAGCTCTGCGACGACGGGCTGCGCCGGTTCATCGCGGCGGCGGAGGAGGCCGCCGCCGAGCCGGACGACTGGGCCGCGTTCGCCGGTTTCCTGGGGCGCGTCGTCGACGCCGACGTGCACTCCCTCACGGTGCACCTCGCCGGCACCTTCGCCCCGACCGAGGAGATGGGACGGGCCGCGGTACGCGCCAACGAGCTGGTCGACGAGCTGGTCGAGCGGGCGCGGAAGGCCGGGCGGCTCCGACCGGACGTGGTCGCGCAGGACGTCGGGCTGCTGCTGGAAGGGTGTGCCGCGATCCGCGTACCCGATCCGGAGCGGACCCGGGAGTTGCGCCGCCGCCACCTGGCGCTGCTGCTGGCCGGTCTCGTGCAGACCGAGCCGCCGCTGCCCGGGCCGCCACCGGCCGCCGGTGAGTTCGCCTGGCGCTGGAAACGCTCGGAGTGAGCCGGGTCACAGCCGTGGAGTTGAGCGGAATAGACTCAACTCTGGTTGTGTCTCTCTCAGTGGACACGCCGATCCGGGGGAGCCCATGAACACGGAACGCCTCACCACCAAGAGCCGCGAGACCATCACCGGTGCCGTCGCGCTGGCGAACCAGCGCGGCCACGCCACCGTGGAGCCCTGGCACCTGCTGCTGTCGCTGCTGGACACCGAGGGCTCGACCGCCGCCGGCCTGCTGCGCGCCGCCGGGGCCGACCCCGCCGAGCTGCGCCGGGTCGCCCAGCGCTCGGTCGACGCCCTGCCCGCGGCGCACGGCTCCAGCATCGCCGAGCCGACGCTGGCCCGGGAGTTCGTCAACGCCATCGGCGCCGCCGAGCAGATCGCCCGGCCGCTCGGCGACGAGTACACCTCCACCGAGCACCTGCTCGCCGGCCTGGCCCGGGTTGGTGGCGCCGTCTCCGTGGCGCTGAAGAACGCCGGTGCGACCGAGGAGAATCTGGTCGCCGCCTTCCCGACCGTGCGGGGCGGGGACCGGCGGGTCACCAGCGCCGACCCGGAGGAGAGCTACCAGGCCCTGTCCAAGTACGGCGTGGACCTGACCGCCAGCGCCCGCGAGGGGAAGATCGACCCGGTGATCGGCCGGGACTCGGAGATCCGTCGGGTGATCCAGGTGCTGTCCCGGCGTACCAAGAACAACCCGGTGCTGATCGGTGAGCCCGGCGTCGGCAAGACCGCCATCGTCGAGGGCCTGGCCCAGCGGATCGTCGCCGGTGACGTGCCCGAGTCGCTGCGCGACAAGAAGCTGGTCTCGCTCGACCTCGGCGCGATGGTGGCCGGCGCGCAGTACCGCGGCCAGTTCGAGGAGCGACTGAAGTCGGTGCTGGAGGAGATCAAGAACTCCAACGGCCAGGTCATCACCTTCCTCGACGAGCTGCACACCGTCGTCGGTGCCGGCAAGGGCGAGGGCTCGATGGACGCCGGCAACATGCTGAAGCCGATGCTGGCCCGCGGCGAGCTGCGGATGGTCGGCGCGACCACCCTGGACGAATACCGCGAGCACATCGAGAAGGACCCGGCGCTGGAGCGCCGCTTCCAGCCGGTGCTGGTCGGCGAGCCGACCATCGAGGACACCATCGGCATCCTGCGCGGCCTCAAGGAGCGCTACGAGGTGCACCACGGCGTCCGGATCACCGACGCCGCGCTGGTCGCCGCCGCCGCCCTCTCCGACCGGTACATCACCGACCGGTTCCTGCCGGACAAGGCGATCGACCTGGTCGACGAGTCCGCGTCCCGGCTCCGGATGGAGATCGACTCCCGCCCGGTCGAGGTGGACGAGATCGAGCGGGCGGTGCGCCGGCTGGAGATCGAGGAGATGGCGCTGGCCAAGGAGCCGGACCCCGCCTCCGCCGAGCGGCTCGAGCGGCTGCGCAAGGAGCTGGCCGACAAGCGGGAGCAGCTCACCGCGCTCTCCGAGCGCTGGCAGCTGGAGAAGAGCCACATCACCAAGCTCTCCACCGCCAAGGAGGAGCTGGAGCGGCTGGGCGGCGAGGCCGAGCGGGCCGAGCGCGACGGCGAGCTGGAACGCGCCGCCGAGCTGCGGTACGGCCGGATCCCGGCGCTCAAGGCCGAGCTGAAGCAGGCCGAGGAGGAGCTGGCCCGGCTGCAGGCCGACGGCGCGATGCTCAAGGAGGAGGTCGGCGCCGACGACATCGCCGCCGTGGTCGCCTCCTGGACCGGCATCCCGGCCGGCCGGCTGCTGGAGGGCGAGACCGCCAAGCTGCTCCGGATGGAGGAGTCGCTGCGGGCCCGGGTGGTCGGCCAGTCCGAGGCGGTCGCCGCGGTCTCCGACGCGGTCCGCCGCGCCCGGGCCGGCGTCGCCGACCCGGACCGCCCGACCGGTAGCTTCCTCTTCCTCGGCCCGACCGGTGTCGGCAAGACCGAGCTGGCCAAGGCGCTCGCCGAGTTCCTCTTCGACGACGAGCGGGCCATGGTCCGCATCGACATGAGCGAGTACGGCGAGAAGCACTCGGTGGCCCGCCTGGTCGGTGCCCCGCCCGGCTACGTCGGCTACGAGGAGGGCGGCCAGCTCACCGAGGCGGTGCGCCGCCGGCCGTACTCGGTGATCCTGCTGGACGAGGTGGAGAAGGCCCACCCGGACGTCTTCGACGTGCTGCTCCAGGTGCTCGACGACGGCCGGCTCACCGACGGGCAGGGCCGCACCGTGGACTTCCGCAACGCGATCCTGATCCTCACCTCCAACCTCGGGTCGTCCGTGATCAGCGACCTGACGCTGGCCGAGGAGCAGCGCCGGGAGGGCGTGCTCGCGGTGGTCCGGTCGCACTTCAAGCCGGAGTTCCTCAACCGCCTCGACGACATCGTGGTGTTCGCCGCCCTTCAGGGCGAGGACCTGCGGGCCATCGTGGACATCCAGCTCGACCGGATGCGCCGCCGGCTGGCCGATCGCCGGCTCGGGCTGGAGATCACCGACGCCGCCCGGGTGTGGCTCGCCGAGCACGGGTACGACCCGATCTACGGTGCCCGCCCGCTGCGTCGCCTGGTCCAGTCGGCCATCGGTGACCAGCTCGCCAAGGCGCTGCTGGCCGGCCAGATCCGCGACGGCGACACGGTCCGGGTCGAGCTCTCCGACACCAAGGACTCCCTCACCGTCACCGCCGCCTGACACCCCGGCCCGGGGCCCGCGCCACGCGGACCCTGGGCCGGCCGGCTTCGGTGATCAAGGAGTTTGCGCCACGGGA
>NZ_JBSGJR010000187.1:0-11153 GCF_053605645.1 Micromonospora sp. NPDC003776 | reverse complement strand
CACGCTGAATTTCTTTTTGTTTACCTGTGTTTTCCTATTCTTTTCTTCCCCGCCCCCCCCCCCCCGGGGGGGGGGCGCGCCCCGCCCGCCCCCCCCCCCCACCCGCCCCCCCCCCGCCACCACCTTCGCCCCCAACGACTACTGCCTCGGCCAGTGCGCCGACATCCTGCCCCCGGGCGAGAACGGCAACGCCACCCTCGCCGCGATCCTCGCCCACCAGACCCTGGGCACCCGCCCCGCGCACTCCAGCGACCAGCTCGACGAGTACGCCAACCTGGTCTACAACTACGCCGGCCTGACCGACGAGCAGATCGCGCGGTTCTACAACGACGCCTCGTTCGGCGTGCCCGACGCCCAGGTGGAGAGCCGGATCCAGCCCCGCTCCGACGTGACCATCGTGCGCGACTCGGCCACCGGCGTACCGCACATCACCGGCACCACCCGCTCGGGCACCATGTACGGGGCCGGCTACGCCGGCGCCCAGGACCGGCTCTGGGTGATGGACCTGCTCCGGCACGCCGGACGCGGCACGCTCACCTCGTTCGCCGGCGGCGCCCCCGGCAACCGCGACCTGGAACAGAGCATCTGGGCCAACTCCCCCTACACCGAGGCCGACCTCCAGGCCCAGGTCGACGCGCTGCGCCAGAAGGGCACCCGGGGCCAGCAGCTCTACGACGACGTCAACGACTACATCGCCGGCGTCAACGCCTACATCGACAAGTCGATCGCCGATGACAACTACCCGGGCGAGTACGTGCTGACCGGCGCCGGCAAGCCGACGCACTTCACCATGACCGACCTGATCGCCACCGCCGGCGTCATCGGCGGGCTCTTCGGCGGAGGCGGCGGCTCGGAGATCCAGTCCGCGCTGGTCCGGGTGGCCGCCCGCGCCAAGTACGGCGCCACCACCGGCGACCAGGTGTGGCAGGCGTTCCGGCAGCAGAACGACCCGGAGACCGTGCTGACCCTCCACGACGGACAGAGCTTCCCGTACGGCGCCGCGCCCGACAACGCGCCCAGCGTCGCCCTGCCCGACGCCGGCACCGTGACCGCCGAACCCCTGGTCTACAACCGGACCGGCTCCGCCGGCACCACGACCCTGAAGAGCACCAGCACGGCGACCGCCGGGTTGCTCAGCGGGCTCGCCGGGGTGAAGGCGCACGGCATGTCCAACGCCGTGGTGATCTCCGGCCGGAACACCACCAGCGGCAACCCGGTCGCCGTGTTCGGTCCGCAGACCGGCTACTTCGCCCCGCAACTGCTCATGCTCCAGGAGTTGCAGGGCCCGGGCGTGAGCGCCCGGGGCGCCGCCTTCGCCGGCCTCAACCTCTACGTGTTGCTCGGCCGCGGCCAGGACTACGCCTGGAGCGCCACCTCCGCCAGCCAGGACCTCACCGACACGTACGCAGTGCCGCTGTGCACCACCGACGGCAGCGCGCCGACCCTCCAGTCGAACCGCTACCTCTACCACGGCCAGTGTCTGGCCATGGAGGTCATCGAGCACACCAACTCCTGGTCGCCCAGCCTGGCCGACTCCACCGCGGCCGGGTCGTACACGCTGCGCGCCCTGCGCACGAAGTACGGCCTCGTCTCCTACCGGGGCCTGGTGAACGGGCAGCCGGTGGTTTTCACCAAGCTGCGCTCGACCTATCGGCACGAGGCCGACTCGGCGATCGGCTTCCAGGCGTACAACGACCCGGCGGCGATGGGCTCCGCGGCGGCGTTCCAGCAGTCCGCGGCCTCCGTCGGGTACGCCTTCAACTGGTTCTACGTCAACTCCACCGCGGCGGCGTACTACAACTCCGGCGCCAACCCGGTCCGCCCGTCCGGGGCCGACCCGAACCTGCCCACCCGGGCCGACGCGGCGTACGAGTGGCAGGGCTGGAACCCGGACACGAACACCGCCACCTACACCCCGCCCGGCGCCCACCCGCAGTCGGTCAACCAGGACTATTACATCAGCTGGAACAACAAGCAGGCCAAGGACTACGGCGCCGCCGACGGCAACTTCAGCTTCGGCGCGGTGCACCGCGGTGACCTGCTCGACGGCCGGGTACGCGCGGCGCTCGCCCGGGGCAAGGTGGACCGGGCCGCGGTCGTCCGGATCATGGCCGACGCGGCCGTCACCGACCTGCGCGGCGAGCAGGTGCTCGGCAACCTGCTGCGGGTGCTGACCAGCCAGCCGGTCACCGACCCGGCCCTGGCCGACGCGGTGAGCAAGCTCCAGGCCTGGCAGCAGGCCGGCGCCCGCCGGGTGGAGACCAGCCCCGGGTCGAAGGTCTACCAGCACGCCGACGCGATCCGGATCTTCGACGCCTGGTGGCCGCTGCTGGCCGCCGCGGAGTTCCGCCCCGGCCTCGGCGGCGACCTCTACGGCGCCCTGGTCGACGCCATCGAGGTCAACGAGGCGCCCTCCGGTGGGCAGAACGGCGGCCGAGACGGCACCGCCGTCTGGGCGCTGCAGGGCCAGCCGCACAAGGGCTCGTCCTTCCAGTACGGCTGGTGGGGCTACGTCGACAAGGACATCCGCGCCGTCCTCGGCGACCCGGTGTCCGGCGGCCTCGGCCGCACCTACTGCGGCGACGGCAGCTTGAGCGCCTGCCGGCAGGCGCTGCTCGACGCGCTCGGCCAGGCGGCCGCGGTGCCGGCCACCACGGTCTACCCCGGGGACTCGCACTGTGGGGCCGGCGACCAGTGGTGCGCCGACACCATCGCCCAGTCCGGCCTGGGTGGCATCACCCACCCGCTGATCGCCTGGCAGAACCGCCCCACCTACCAGCAGGTCGTCTCCTTCCCGGCCCGCCGGGGCGACGACGTCACCAACCTGGCGCAGGGCCGGACCGCCACCGCGTCCAGCACCCAGTTCCTCACCAGCTACACCCCGGACAAGGCCGTCGACGGCAGCCTGAGCAGCCGCTGGGGCAGCAGCTACAACGACAACCAGTGGCTGCGGGTCGACCTCGGCTCGGCCCGCACCGTCGGCCGGGCGGTGCTGCGCTGGGAGTCCGCGTACGGCAGCGGGTACCGGATCGAGGTCTCCGGCGACGGCAGCACCTGGCAGACCGTGTTCAGCACCACGGTCGGCAACGGCGGCGTGGACAACGTGACCTTCACCCCGGTCACCGCCCGCTACGTGCGGATGTACGGGGTCAAGCGGGCCACCTCCTACGGCTTCTCGCTCTACGAGTTCGAGGTCTACGCCCGGTGACGCTCCGGTGAGCGGCCGGCGGGTGGAACCTTGCCTCTGCACCGGCCGGCCGACCGGAATACGATCATCGGGTGAGCGGCGGCACCGTACCGATCGGCCCGGCCCTGGTCGTCGCCCTCACCGCGCTCACCCTGGCCGGCGCGGCGGTGCTGCGGTTCAGCGGGCTCGGCCGGGCCCGGACCATCCTCACGGCCGCGGCCCGGGCGACGGTCCAGCTCGGCGCGGTCTCCCTGATCATCGTCGCGGTGCTGCGCGCCTGGTGGAGCACGGCGCTGTTCGTCCTGCTCATGTACGTCGTCGCCAGCGTCACCGCGCACCGGCGGATCGGCCCGGCCGGGCCGCGGCGGGTCGCCCCGCTCGCCATCGCCGCCGGGGTGGCGCCCAGCCTCGGCGTACTCCTGGCCAGCCGGGCGTTGCCGGCGGCGCCGCTGGTCGTGCTGCCGACGGCGGGCATCCTGATCGGCGGGGCGATGACCGCGACCAGCCTGGCCGGCCGACGTACCCTCGACGAGCTGCGCGCCCGGCACGGCGAGTACGAGGCGGGCCTGGCCCTCGGGCTGCTCCCCCGCGACGCCGCGCTGGAGATCTGCCGGCCGGCGGCCGGGCAGGCGCTCGTCCCCGCGCTGGACCAGACCCGGACGGTCGGCCTGGTCACCCTGCCCGGGGCGTTCGTCGGTGTGCTGCTCGGCGGCGCCGGGCCGATCCGCGCCGGGGCGACCCAGCTGCTCATCCTGCTGGCCCTGCTCGCCGTGGAGGCGGTGGCGATCGGGGTGGTGGTCGAGCTGATCGTGCGGGAGCGGGCCGCCGACTGACCGCCCGGGTGTACCCCGAGCGCGAGGGGGTACAGGCGGGCCGATGACCAGGGTCCGCAACCTGCGCGTCCGGCCCGATCTGCTCTACGTGGCGAGCGGGTGGAGCACCCTGGTCACCGACGTGCGCGGCCGGATCGGCGGCACCGACCCGCAGGGCTTCTTCGCCCGCAACACCCGGGTGCTCAGCCGGGAACGGGTCACCGTCGACGGCCGGGAGCCGGTCCCGTTCGCCAGCGCGAACGTGCAGGGTCACGCGCAGCTCTCCTACGCGGAGCTGGGTGACGGGGAGCAGCTGCCGTCGCGGGCGGCGTACCTGCTGACCGAGCGGTTCGTCGGGCCGGGGCTGCGCACCCGGTTCACCGTGGTCAGCTACGCCGCCCGACCGCTGCGGTACCGGCTGGAGATCCGGGTCGCGGCGGACTTCGCGGACACCAGCGAGGCGGAGACGGGCCGCCGGCTGCAGACCGGCGACGTGGGCGCGGCGTGGGACCCGGCGGCGGGCGAACTGCGCCTGACCTACCTGCGCGACGACCTCGACCGGGCGGTCGCGGTCCGGGTCCGCGCCGACGTCCCGGTGGCGTACGAGGACGGCACCTTCGGGGTCGCGCTGGCGGTGCCGCCGCGCGGCAGCGCGCGGGTGGAGCTGCTGGTCGAGCCGGTCTTCGACGGGGCGCGGCTGCCGGCTCCCCCGGCGACGTTCGCCGAGCCGGACGACCCGGCCGCCCGGGCCCGCGCCCGGCTGGCCGTGGAGCTGACCCGGTTGAGCAGCAGCAACTTCGACGTCACGGCGGCGTGGCGGTGCGCCGTGGACGACCTGGCGGTGCTGCCACTGGGCGAGCCGGCCGGGCCGGCTGCACCGATCGCCGGGCTGCCCATCTACCAGGAGATCTTCGGCCGGGACACGATGACCTCGTCCTGGCAGGCGCTGCTGGCCGGGTCGACCATGCTGGCCGACAGCCTGCGGCTCAACGCGCAGCACCTGGGGCGGCGGCTGGACGACTGGCGGGACGAGGAGCCGGGCAAGCCGCTGCACGAGGCGCGGCAGGGACCGGTTTCGGTGCTCGGGCTCAACCCGTTCGACGGCTACTACGGCGACTGGTCGACCGCGCCGGACTTCCTGGTCTTCCTCGGGCAGTACCTGGCCTGGACCGGGGACCTGGACACGGTACGGGAGCTGCTGCCCACCGCCGGGCGGGCGCTGGGCTGGATCGAGCGGTACGGCGACCCGGACGGCGACGGCTTCCTGGAGTACCACTGCCGGTCCCGGGCGGGGCTGAAGAACCAGGGCTGGAAGGACTCGGACACGGCGATCGTCGACGAGGACGGGCAGGTGGTGCCCAACCCGATCGCCACCAGCGAGCTGCAGGGCTACTGGTACGCCGCCCTGCGGCACGCCGCGGCCGTGTTCACCGTCACCGGCCATCCGGTCCGGGGCGCGGCCCTGCTGGCCCGGGCGCGGGCGCTGCGCCGCCGGTTCCACCGGGCGTTCTGGCTGCCCGAGCGGGGCTGCTACGCGATGGCACTCGGCCCGGACAAGCGGCCGGTGCGGTCGACCAACTCCAACGACGGGCACCTGCTCACCACCGGCATCGTGCCGGAGCGGGTCGCCGTCCGGGTGGCCGACCGGCTGCTCGCGCCGGACATGTTCAGCGGGTGGGGGGTGCGGACGCTGTCGGCGGAGCATCCGGCGTACAACCCGTTCAGCTACCACCGGGGCAGCGTCTGGCCGGTCGAGGCCGGCACCGTCGGCCTCGGGCTGGCGCGCTACGGCTGCTGGCCGCACCTGCACCGGCTGGCCGAGGGCATGTTCGCCGCGACGGCGCTGTTCGAGGAGCACCGGCTGCCCGAGGTGCTCAGCGGGCTGCCCCGCGACCCGGCCCACCCGCATCCCGGGGTCTACCCGAACTCGTGTTCCCCGCAGGCCTGGTCGGCCAGCGCGGTGATCGCCCTGGTGCAGGCGCTGCTGGCGCTGCGGCCGGCGGCCCCGCTGCGGACGATCTTCGTCGACCCGCACCTGCCCGAGTGGCTGCCGGACCTGCGGCTGGAGGGCGTGCGGGTGGGCGGCGCGACGGTCGACCTGACGGTCCGCCGGCGGCGCGGTGGGCGGACCTCGGTACGCGTACGCGGTGATCGGCTCGCGGTGATCCGCCGCGCTCCGCGGCAGGCGGGGTGAGGCGGCAGGTGTAGTCCGGGCCCGGCGGGGAACCCGGGCCCGGCCTGGGGCTGCAGACAGGAGGACCGGCATGGAGAGTCGCGCCAAGTCGATGGGGCACGCGATCCACCCCATCCTGATCGTGTTTCCGTTGGGGCTGCTGGCCACCGCGGTGATCTTCGACATCCTCTACCTGATCACCGACCGGACCGGGTTCCAGATCTCCGCCGCGTACACGATGGGCGCGGGCATCATCGGCGGCCTGGTCGCCGGGGTGTTCGGTTTCATCGACTGGACCGCCATCCCGGGCGGCACCCGGGCCAAGCGGATCGGCGCGGCGCACGGCATCGGCAACGTGATCGTGCTGGTGCTGTTCGCGGTGAGCTGGCTGCTGCGCCGGGCCGCCGACAACTGGGACCCGAACGCGCTGGCGCTGATCCTCAGCTTCGCCGGCATCATCCTGGCCGGGGTGACCGGCTGGCTCGGCGGCGAACTGGTCGAGCGGCTCGGCCTGAGCGTGAGCGACGAGGCGAACGTGAACGCGCCCAGCTCGCTGCGCCGCTCCGCCGGCCGCCCCCGCGCCCGCGGCGTCTGACGCCCGAGCGGCGGGAAGGAGAGCGAGCGCGTGCGGGCGATCACGCTGGACGCGGAGGGCGCCGCCCCGGCGCTGCGGGACGACGTGGCCCGGCCCAGCCCGGGCCCCGGCGAGGTGCTCGTCCGGGTACGGGCGTCCTCGGTCAACGGCTTCGACCAGAAGGCCGCCGCCGGGATGATGCGCGGCGCGATGGAGTACCGGTTCCCGGTCGTGCTCGGCAAGGACTTCGCCGGTGAGGTCGAGGCGATCGGCGGGACCGGCGGCCCGTTCCGCGTCGGGGACCCGGTGTTCGGGGTGGTGATGCGCTCCTACCTGGGTGACGGGGCGTGGGCGGAGTACCTGACGGCCGGCGAAGGCTACGGCATCACCCGGCTGCCGCCCGGACTCGACCTGCCGGCCGCGGGCGCGCTCGGCCTGGCCGGCGCCACGGCGCTGGACGCGCTGGCCGCCGTCGCCCCCGGCCCGGGAGACACCGTCCTGGTCGCCGGCGCCACCGGTGGCGTCGGGGCGTTCGCCGTCCAGTACGCCCGGGCGGCCGGGGCTCGGGTGATCGCGACCGCCCGTCCGGGCGCCGCCACCGACGCCGTCCGCGACCTGGGCGCCGACGAGGTGGTCGACTACACCGGCGACCTGGCCGGCCCGGTCCGGGCGGTCGCGCCGGCCGGCGTGTCGGCGGTGGTGCACCTGGCCGGCGACGGGGCGCTGCTCGCCGGGCTGCTGGCAGCGGACGGGCGGCTGGCGTCCACCATCGGCTTCGGCCCGGAGCAGCACCCGGCCGCGGTGTCGATCATGGGCAGCCCCACCCCGCGGACCCTGGACCGGCTCGCCGCCGACGTCGTGGCCGGACGGGTGCGGGTGCCGGTGAGCCGCCGGTACGAACTGGCCGAGGTGCCGCAGGCGCTCGCCGACTTCAGCGGCGCGCTGGGCAAGCTGGCCGTCACCGTGGCCTGACCGGCCAGGTCACACCCAACCTTCGAACGCGTGTGCGAACATGGGCGGGTGTCGAGCGACGCCACGATCCTGCACGCCGACCTGGACGCGTTCTACGCCTCCGTCGAGCAGCGCGACGACCCCCGGCTGCGCGGCCGGCCGGTGATCGTCGGCGGCGGCGTCGTGCTCGCCGCCAGCTACGAGGCGAAGGCGCGCGGGGTCCGCAGCGCGATGGGGGGCCGGCAGGCACGGCGGCTCTGCCCGGACGCGGTGGTGGTGTCGCCACGGATGGCCGCGTACACGGCGGCGAGCCGGGCGGTGTTCGAGATCTTCCGGCGCACCACGCCGCTGGTCGAGGGGCTCTCCATCGACGAGGCGTTCCTCGACGTGGGCGGGCTGCGCCGCCTGGTCGGCCCGCCCGCCGACATCGCCGCGGCGCTGCGCCGGGAGGTACGCGCACACGTCGGCCTGCCGATCACCGTGGGCGTAGCCCGGACCAAGTTCCTCGCGAAGGTGGCCAGCGGGGTGGCCAAGCCGGACGGGCTGCTGGTCGTGACGCCGGAACGGGAGCTGGCGTTCCTGCACCCGCTGCCGGTGGAACGGCTGTGGGGCGTCGGCCCCGTGACCGCGGCCAAGCTGCGGGAGCGGGGGATCCGGACGGTGGGGCAGGTGGCCAGGCTGGACGAGCCCACCCTGGTGTCACTGCTCGGGCCGGGAGCGGGCCGGCACCTGCACGCGCTGGCGCACAACCGGGACCCGCGCGCGGTGCAGGTCGGGCGGCGGCGCTCCTCGATGGGCGCCCAACACGCCCTCAGCGGCGGGCCGCACTCCCCCGCCGAACTGGACGCCGTGCTGGCCGGGCTAATCGACCGGGTGACCGGGCGGATGCGGGCGGCCTGCCGCACCGGCCGCACGGTGACACTGCGGCTGCGGTTCGGCGACTACCGCCGGGCCACCCGAGCGCACACCGTCGGCAAGCCGACCGCGCAGACCGCCCCGCTGCTGGGCGCGGCGCGGGCGCTGCTGCGGGCGGCCCTGCCGGAGATCGAGGAACGCGGCGTGACGCTGCTCGGGGTGTCGGTGGGCAACCTGGACGAGGGGCACGTGCAGCTGACCCTGCCGTTCACCGGCGACCCGGGCCCGGAGCTGGACGCGGCCGTGGACGCGGTCCGGGACCGGTTCGGCTCGGCGGCGCTGACCCGGGCGGTGCTGCTCGGCCGCGACCCCGGGCTGGAGATGCCCCGCCTGCCCGACTGATACCGTCGGGCGATGTCGATCTTCCGGACCCCGCAGGTGATCCTGTTCAGCGAGGACGTGACCCGGGCCGCCGCCTTCTACACGGGGCTCGGCTTCACCGAGGTCTTCCGGGTGCCGGCCGAGGGCGAGCCGATCCACGTCGACCTGGTCCTGGACGGCTACCGGATCGGTATCGCGTCGGTGGCGTCGACCCGCGACGACCACGGGCTGGACCCGGTGCCCTCCGGGCAGCGGGCCGCGGTCATCCTGTGGAGCGACGACACCGCCGCCGCGTACGAGAAGCTGACCGCCGGCGGCGCGCCGGCCGTCAAGGCCCCGCACGTGTGGCTGGACCGGCTGCTCATCGCCTGGACCGCCGACCCGGACGGCAACCCGATCCAGCTCGTGCAGCACCTGCCGGCCGGATAACCAGTCGCCCCAGGCCGGAGCGCCACCGGACAATCAGCCGGTCATGAGTACCCGACTGCGGGCGATCGCCCGCGACACCCTGGACATCCTCGACGCCGGCGCGTACGTGAACAGCCACGGCGAGACGGTGCCGCTGGCCGAACCGGTTCGCGCCGCCGTGGCCGGCACCCGCCTGCACCTGCCCGAGGCACCGCTGGACGCCCCACCGGTCGGCGGGCCACCCGCCCGGATCGACGTGACCGGCGAGAGCACCCTGCTGGCCGCCCGCCGGCTCGCCGCCGACGGGGAGGTCGCCGCGCTCGTCTTCGCCTCGGCGAAGAACCCGGGTGGCGGCTTCCGCACCGGGGCCCAGGCGCAGGAGGAGAGCATCGCCCGCGCCTCCGCGCTCTTCCCCTGCCTGACCGCCGTGCCGGAGTTCTACGAGTTCCACCGGCAGCAGCGGGACCTGCTCTACAGCGACCGGGTGATCCACTCGCCGCGGGTGCCGGTGTTCCGCGACGACAAGGGACGGCTGCTCGACGCCGCCCATCACGTCTCCTTCCTGACCGCCGCCGCGCCCAACCTCGGCGTGGTGGTACGCAACCAGCCCGGCGACGTCGACCGGGTGGCCCCGGCGCTGCACGCCCGGGCCCGCCGGGTGCTCGCCGTCGCGGCCGCGCACGGGCACCGGCGGCTGGTGCTCGGCGCGTGGGGGTGCGGCGTGTTCCGCAACGACCCGGCGACCGTCGCGGAAGCGTTCGACCTCGCCCTGGCCGACGCGGCCGGCTGGTTCGACCAGGTCACCTTCGCAGTCCTCGACCGGGCCGACGGCCCGACGTACACCGCGTTCGCGGCCCGCCTCCTCCCTGGGTAGGAGGCGGCGTTCCGACCCGCGGCCGCAACCGGGGCCTCGGGTCGGGCGCGACCGGGGCGGGTGGTCACGAGCATCTACAGGCATGACTGCTACCTCCTCCTTGCGCCGGGCGGCCCACTGGCACCGCCCGCTCATGCTCTTCGTCGCCGCGATGGCGGTGCTCACCGTCGTCGCCGCCGTCGGCGTGTTCGCCGACCCGCGCGTGCTCACCGGCGTGCCGATCTGGCTGAAGCCGTTGAAGTTCGCCATCTCCTTCGTGCTGTACGGCACCACCCTGGCCTGGATGCTCTCCCTGCTCCCCCGGCGCAGCCGGACCGCCGAGCGGGCCGCCACCGTCGTCGTGGCGATGGGGGTGGTCGAGATGGTGATCATCGTCGGTCAGGTGCTGCGCGGCACGACCAGCCACTTCAACGAGACGACCCCGATGAACGCCGCCCTGTGGCAGGGGATGGGCGCGGCGATCATGGTGCTGTTCACCGGTCACCTCGTACTCGGCGTCGCGGTGCTGCGCGGGCGGATCGCCGATCGGGCCGCCCGGTCCGCCGTCGGTTGGGGGCTCGGCCTGACCCTGCTCGGCATGGCGGCGGCGATCCCGATGGTGGCCGGTGCGGACACCGGGATCGAGGGCGTGGCCGGGGCGCACAGCGTCGGCGTGGCGGACGGCGGCCCCGGGCTGCCACTGGTCGGGTGGAGCACCACCGGCGGGGACCTGCGCATCGGACACTTCGTCGGCCTGCACGCCCTGCAGGCGCTGCCGATCCTGGCGATCCTGCTGAGTCGGTGGGGCGGCCGGCTGGACGAGGCCACCCGGGTCCGGTTGCTGGTCGTGGCGGGCACCGCGTACGGGTCGCTCACCGTGCTGTTGACCTGGCAGGCCCTGCGCGGGCAGCCGCTGCTGCGGCCCGACGCGCTCACCCTGGCCGTCGCGGCGCTCCTGC
>NZ_JBSGJR010000186.1:0-11153 GCF_053605645.1 Micromonospora sp. NPDC003776 | reverse complement strand
TAGGCGATGACCGGGATGTTGGAGTCGGCGGCCTCCTGGAGCACGTTGTACAGGGACTTGTTGTCGATCGCCGCGATGATCATGCCCTTGACGCACAGGGTGATCAGGTTCTCGAACTGGGCGACCTGCTGGTCCGGGTCGTCCTCGCCGTACACCAGCTTGGTCTTGTACCCCTTGGCCCGCAGGTTCTTGACGACGTTGGCGCCGTCCGCGATCCACCGCTCGGAGGACTTGGTGGCCTCGGCGGTGGTGCCGGCGGCCTTGCGCGCGGTCGCCTTCCGCGGGGCGGGGGCGGCCGGGGCCTCCTCAGCGGCCGGCGCCTGCTTCGGGGCGGGCGCGGCGGCCTTCTTGGTGGTCTTGGCGGTGGTGGCCCGGGAAGCGGGCGTGGCGGACCGGGCGGCGGCTACCCGACGGCGGGTGCTGGCGGAGCCGTCCACCACCACCGTCACCCCCGCCTCGGAGAGCGCACGGAGGATCTTCTTGGCCTGGGCCGGGGTCACCTCAGCGGACTCGACGGTGCGCGCGAGCTGGGCCGACGTGAGCTGGCCGCCGGCGCTCTGCGCGTGGGCGATCAGGGTGTCGGTGAGCGAGCGAACGTCGGCGCCGGTCTGGCGGGGTTCTGTCACGAATGACCTTCCGGAGGCGAAGAGCGAGCACGGCCGGGTTCGTCCGGCGCAGGGCGGAGCACCGTGCCGGGCGATGTCGTTGAGGGACCCCCGTGTCCCGGGCCGGCCGGTCGCTGGCGGTCCGTGGCGCGTGGGCAGGGTGAATTGTAACGCCGTCTACGGCGATCATCCCGCGCCGCACGGCGTACCGGCGGTGTGGACCGCCGATTCGGCGCAGATGTGGACTTTGTAAGGATGATACCCACGCGCGACCCGGCCGGCCCCCGTCGTGCGGGAAGGGGACGAACATGATCCGCTCGGCGCCCACGCCGCAGGCACTGCTGGAGATCGCCGTCGAGGTGGCGCGGGACGCCGCCGCCACCGCGCACCGGATGCGGGCCGAGGGGGTCTCGGTCGCCGCGACCAAGAGCACCGTCACGGACGTGGTCACCGCCGCGGACCGGGCGGTGGAACGGCAGGTGCTCGACGCGTTGCGGGCCCGCCGCCCCGGGGACGCGGTGCTGGGCGAGGAGTACGGCGCCGGCCCCGCCGGCGAGAGCGAGGTGCGCTGGATCGTCGACCCGATCGACGGCACCGTCAACTACCTCTACGGGCTGCCGTACTGCGCCGTCTCGCTGGCCGCGGAGGTCGACGGTGAGATGGTCGCCGGGGTGGTCCGTAACGTCGCCACCGGCGAGGAGTGGACCGCCACCGCGGGTGGCGGTGCCTGGCGGGACGGGGAGCGGCTGCGCTGCTCGACCGAGACCGACCTGGGGCAGGCGCTGGTCGCCACCGGGTTCGGCTACGACGCCGGCCGGCGGGCGCACCAGGCCCGGGTGGTCGCCGAGCTGATCCCGCACGTACGGGACATCCGCCGGATGGGCGCCGCCGCCCTGGACCTCTGCCTGGCCGCGGAGGGGCGGGTGGACGCCTACTACGAGAAGGGGCTGGCCGCCTGGGACCTCGCCGCCGGCGGGCTGGTCGCCCGGGAGGCGGGGCTGCTGGTGACCGGGCTGTCCGGTCGGCCGGCCGGCCCGGACCTGGTGATCGCCGCCCCGCCGGCACTCTTCGAGCCGTTGCACACCAGGCTCGCCGCCCTGGACGCCTCCGGCGGCCCGTGACCGCCGGCCCGGCCGGTCGGAGCCGGCCCGGCCCGGCCCGGTCCGGCGTTCGCCCGGTTGACCGGCCGGCGGGACGGCACCGATATGCGAAAAAGAGTGGCCCCGGTGTCGGAGAGGCCACTCTTTTTCGGAAAATCGTGTGAAGCGGGGTCGGCCGGACGGCCGACCGGGTTTACTTGTCCACCGGGGCCGGGCAGGTGCCGGGCGGGGCGACCGGCGAGCCGAGGTCGCCGAGGGACTGGTTGACCTCGGTGGTGGTGGCCAGCTGCTGGAAGCCGTTACCGAGGATGACGTCGACCGTATCGTCCTTGCGCTTGATGTCGAACTGCGGGTCGGCGTTGTCGAGGAAATAGGCCCGCAGCAGATGCGCGGAGCCGACGCCCTTCGGGCCGAATCGTAGGACCGCGACGTCGTCCACCTGCTTGGGGGCGTTGCCTTCCTTCTTGACCTGGAACTTGCGGTTGCGGAAGTCGTCCGCGACGCTGCCGGCCAGGCCCGCCTCGTCGGTGCCGTTGTAGACGTTGATCTTGACGTCCTTCGGCTCGCGGAGGGTGACGTCGGCCAGGGGCCAGTTCTTGGAGCAGCCCGCGGCGGTGCCCGCGTTGCTCTGGGTGTCCCGCACCAGTGCGATGACGACGAAGACCAGGGCGAAGACCGCCAACAGGCCGACGACAACGAGTGCCCGCACTCGCGCAAAACTCATCTGGGCGCTCCCGGACAGTGATGGGGTGGCGGCGGCCGCCGGCGGTCGGGCCGTCGAGTACGCCGCTGAGGTTAACGGTTGTCCGGCCGTCGCGTGGAAACAGTCCGACATACCGGCGCGCCACCGGGGGAACGGGTACTACTACCCCTATCTTCGTGTCGCCTGAGTCACATTGGGAACAACTTCGGGCGCAGGGGCGTACATCTCTGCCACGAGGGCGGTATACATGCCTCGCCCAAAGGGGGGGTAAGGTTCCGCGCTCGCTGGGGGAGTTCCTCTGGCGACTCGGCCCACCAGTCGTCGGGTCGGGTGACCGACACATTTGGTGGCCGGCCAGCGGAACCGAAACAGCGTCGTCCGGCGTTACAACCGGAAGCGACCATATCGATATGGGAGAGTGAAACCGATGGCCACCGACTACGACGCCCCGCGTCGCGACGAGGTCGACCTCGGCGAGGACAGCCTGGAAGAGCTCAAGGCACGGCGGGTCGACTCACAGTCGGGCGCCGTGGACGTCGACGAGGCCGAGGTGGCGGAGAGCTTCGAGCTGCCCGGCGCCGACCTGGCCGACGAGGAGCTCACGGTCAAGGTGCTACCGATGCAGCAGGACGAGTTCCGGTGCGGACGCTGCTTCCTCGTGCACCACCGTAGCCAGCTCGCGGTCGAGCGGAACGGCGAACTGATCTGCCGCGAGTGCGTCTGAACCCGACGCGTGTCACCGGCGGCGGCCTCCTCGACGGGGCCGCCGCTGTTCGAGCCGCCGTGCGCCGGTGGCGGGAAGCTGCTTGACTCGTATCGGCGGCTGCCACGCCGCCGCGCACGCGAGGGCGGGCAGGTGACCGAGCGGAGGGAGGCGGCGTGAGCGAGCGCAGTGACCGGGCCGGGGGGCCGGGCGCGGACGGGACCGGCGCCCAGCCACCGGCCGGCAACGCGGACCCCGAACGGTCCACGTCGGCCGAGCCGGCCGGCGACGCCGACCAGCTCGGCGCGACGGTCGCCGCCCTCACCGCGGACGACATCGCCCCCGCCCGCCGGCGGCAGCTCCTCACCCGGCTGGTCGGTCAGGCGCGCGCCCGTGGCCTCACCGACCTGTTCAAGCCGAAGGCCGCCATCCGCTGGATGACGGACACCGTCGCCGACGTCGCCCCGCACGTGCCGATCCGCGATCTGGCGACGCTGCGCCGGCACTTCCCGGGCCTGGACGACGACGAGCTGGCCGAGCGGCTGATCCGCAACGCCGCCCGGGCCACCGCCGGCGTGGGCGCGGCCGGTGGCGGGGTCGCCGCGGTGGAATGGGCGGTCACCCCGACCCTGCTCTCCGCACCGGTGCTGCTGGCCGCCGAGACCGTCGCGGTGGTCGCCATCGAGCTGAAGCTGATCGGCGAGCTGCACGAGATCCACCGGATTCCGCTGCCCACCGCCGGCACGCCGCGTGCGGTCGCCCTGGTGCAGTCCTGGGCCACCCAGCGGGGGATCAACCCGATGATGCCCGGGGTCGGGGTGAGCGCGGTGCTCAGCACCGCCGCCCGCCGGGAGCTGCGGGACAGCCTGCTGCGCCGGTTCGGCCGGAACCTGACCACGCTGGGGCCGTTCCTGACCGGCGCCGCCGTGGCCGGCTACCTGAACCGCCGGGCCACCCGCACCCTGGCCGACCAGCTCCGCAAGGACCTGCGCCGGCGTGGCCGCGAACTCCCCGGCGGCTCCCGCCCCGCCCTCCCCTGACCGGGGGGCGTGGGAGCGGGGGTCAGGCGGCGTCGCGGGCGGCGAGGAGGGCGGCCGCCAGCTCCACCGGGTGCCGGGTGCTGACCACCCAGAACGGGGTGGGGTCGGCCGGGTCGTCCAGCACCACCTGCACCGCGCCGCCGACCCAGGGCCGCTGCACCACGAAGGCGAGCGGGTCGGCCCCCACGCCGAGCACCTCCCGCCGGTCGGCGGCGTCGAGCGGGACGGCGTCGGCGACGTACCGGACCGGGAGGCGGGCGTCGTCCACCCGCAGCTCGCCGTCGCGGACCGCGACGCGGATCCGGCCCAGCCAGGCCAGCGCGGCCACCGCCGCCGGGATCAGCACCAGGAAGGGCAGCCAGGCGCGGACGCCGCTCGCGCCCATCCACAGCTCCGCGGCGAGCAGCCCGGCCCCTGCGAGCCCGGCCGGCCAGGCCCACCAGGGCAGGGTGAGCCGCTCCGCGTACCCGGGGGCGGGGGTCACCCGGGACGCCGGGGCGGGTGATGACGACGACTGGCGCACACTCCGAGGGTACGGCGCACGGCCGGCCCGCCAACCGGCAGGATGGCAGGGTCACCCCCGCAAGGACCGGACGGAAGAGGAAGACCGTGACAGACCTCGTACCCGTGCCCGTACGGCAGCTCGATCCCGAGCTGCCGCTGCCGGCGTACGCCCATCCCGGCGACGCCGGTGCGGACCTGGTGGCCGCCGCGGACGTGGAGCTGCCGCCGGGCGGGCGCGCCCTGGTGCCCACGGGGGTGGCCATCGCGCTGCCCGAGGGGTACGTCGGGCTGGTGCATCCCCGATCGGGGCTGGCGGCCAGGCTCGGCGTGACGGTGCTCAACGCGCCCGGTACGGTCGACGCCGGCTACCGGGGTGAGATCCTGGTCAACCTGATCAATCATGATCGGGACACCCCGGCGAAGATCAGCCGGGGCGACCGGATCGCGCAGCTCGTCGTCCAGCGGGTCGCGCGGGCCGATTTCCAGCAGGTGGCGGAACTGCCCACGTCCCGGCGGGGTACCGGCGGGCACGGCTCCACCGGCGGACACGCCGGGCTGGTCCCGGCTCCGGCGGGCGGGCAGACGGAAGAGGTGGCAGGGTGAGTGCGAACAGCGGAGGGTGGGCGCAGTGATCTTCTCCCGTAAGCGGGCCGAGGGCGCGCGGCACGCGCGTGACGAGCGGACCACCGGGGTCCTCGACTCCCAGGAGGGAGAGGAGACCCCGCAGGAGCCGGCCCGCGGCCCGTACGACGTCTCCGAGGCGCCCGACGCGCCGCGGCTCGACCTGGGCAGCCTCCAGATCCCGGCGGTGCCGGAGGTCGAGGTGCGGGTGCAGGCCGACCCGCAGGGCGTGATCCAGCAGGTCGTGCTGGTGCACGGCCAGAACGCCCTCCAGCTCGGCGTCTTCGCGGCACCCCGCTCCGAGGGCATCTGGGACGAGGTGCGCGAGGAAATCCGGCAGTCGCTGTTCAACGACGGCGCGGCCGCCCAGGAGATCGAGGGGGAGTACGGCACCGAGCTGCGCGCCCGGGTGCGTACCCCGGACGGCCTGACCGACCTGCGTTTCGTCGGCATCGACGGGCCGCGCTGGATGGTCCGGGGCGTCTACCAGGGCGAGGCGGCCACCGACCCGGTCGCCGCCGGCCCGCTGGCGGCCTGCCTCGACGGCCTGGTGGTGGACCGGGGCCAGGAGGCGAAGCCGGTCCGCGAGCCGCTGCCGCTGCGCCTGCCCCGCGAGGTGGCCGAGCAGCAGGCGGCCGGCGAGCAGCCCGCGCCGGAGCAGCGCGAGGCCTGAGCCACGACACACCGGGCCCGGTGGCCGTCGGCTCCCCGTCGACGGCGCCGGGCCCGACGTGTGTCCGCCCCCTTCGGGGTACGCCCGGGCGGACGCCGACTCCGCCGGCGGGCCGTCTCGGCGTACGCTGGCGGGACGGTCCCGGCGCCCTGCCGGGCCGAGCCAGCGCCGGCGCGGACCGGCCCCCGGGTGGAGAAGGGTGACGCGGAGGTCATGACGACCGACGAGAGCCGGGTGTCGCTTCGGCGGCTCCTGCATCGGCTCACCGCGAGCGAGTCCGAGATCGAGGCGCAGGAGCTGCGCCGGGAGAGCGCCGAGTCCGGTGGCATGCCGGCCCACCAGTGCAGCCGTGGGCAGGTGGTCTCGGTCGCCGGGCGGCTCCGCACGGTGGTCTACACGCCGCGGACGAACCTGCCGACCCTGGAGGCCGACCTCTACGACGGCAACGACGTGGTCACCCTGGTCTGGTTGGGCCGACGGCACATCGCCGGGATCGAGCCGGGCCGGCACCTGACCGCCCGCGGCCGGGTGGCCGTACGGGACGACCGCAAGGTGATCTACAACCCGTACTACGAGCTGGAGTCGCCGAAGTGACGACCGGACAGCACACCGACCCGGCGACCGGGCCGGCGGACGACGACCGGCTGCCGAGCCTCGCCGAGCAGATGGCCGACCAGCTCGGCGGCTGGCGGGGCCTGGTGGAGTCGAGCATCCCCGTGGTGGTCTTCGTGATCGCCAACGTGGTGGGCGAGCTGCGCCCCGCGGTGATCGCCTCGGTGGCCGTGGCGCTGCTCATCGCCGGGCTGCGGCTGGCCCAGCGCCGGCCGGTCCGGCACGCCGTCAACGGCCTGTTCGGCATCGCCATCGGCGCCGCCATCGCCTGGCGCACGGGCGACGAGCGGGACTTCTACCTCCCCGGCATCCTCTACGGCATCGGCTACGGCCTGGCCCTGCTGCTCTCGGCGGCGATCCGGCAGCCCCTGGTGGGCTGGATCTGGTCGGTGCTGGTGGCCAAGGGCCGCTCGGAGTGGCGGGACGACCCCCGGCTGGTCCGCACCTTCACCCAGCTCACCGTGCTCTGGGGCGTGGTGTGGCTGGCCAAGGTGGGCGTGCAGGCGGGGCTCTACCTGGCCCACCAGGACACCGCGCTGGGCGTGGCCCGGCTCGCCCTGGGCTACCCGCCGTACGCGCTGCTGCTGCTGATCACCGTCTGGACGGTGCGCCGGGTCACCCGGCAGACCGCGCCGACGACGCCGCTGCCCGGCGCCTGAGGCCCCGCCCGCCCGGGCCGGGCGGGACGGACCAGCGTCAGATCCCGTCCCGGGTGCGCCCGACGCTGTCCGGGCCGAGGATCACCCCACGGACCTCGTCCTCCACCGCCGCCGTGCACACGAAGATCAGCTCGTCGCCGGCCTCGATCGGGTCGTCCGGGGTGGGCACCAGCACCCGCTTGCCGCGCAGGATCGCCACCAGGGCGGCGTCCCGGGGGATGGGCACCGCGTGGATCGGCTGGCCCACGTACGGGGCGGTCGGCGGCAGCGTGATCTCGACCAGGTTCGCCTCGCCCTGGCGGAAGGTCATCAGCCGGACCAGGTCGCCGACCGTGACCGCCTCCTCGACCAGCGCGGCCATCACCCGCGGCTTGCTCACCGCGACGTCGACGCCCCACTGGTCGGTGAAGAGCCACTCGTTCTCCGCCCGGTTGACCCGGGCGACCACGCGGGGCACCGCGAACTCGGTCTTGGCCAGCAGCGACACCACCAGGTTGACCTTGTCGTCGCCGGTGGCGGCCACCACCACGTCGCAGCCGGAGACGTTGGCCTCCTCCAGGCTGGCCAGCTCGCACGCGTCGGCGAGCACCCACTCGGCGGCCGGCACCCGGTCGGGCCGCAGCATCTTGGGCTGCCGCTCGATCAGCATCACCTGGTGCCCGTTGTCGATCAGCTCCTGGGCGATGGACCGGCCGACGTTGCCGGCGCCCGCGATGGCGATGCGCATCGCTCAGTGCCCCCCTTCCGGCGGCGCCGCCGCCACCGAGGTGACCGACCCGATGATGTCGTCGGTCACCAGCATGAAGACCTGGTCGCCCTCCTGCACCACGCTGGAGGCGGTGGGCAGCGTGCCGATCCCGAACCGGATCAGGTACGCCACCCGGGCGCCCGCGGACTCCTCCAGCTGGCGCAGCGGCCGGCCGATCCAGTCCTTGTGCACCGGCACCTCGATGATCGACACGGTGCTGGTCGGATCCCGGAAGATCTCGACGTTGCCCTCGGGGACCAGGTGGCGCAGCATCCGGTCGGCCGTCCAGCGGACGGTGGCCACGGTGGGGATGCCGAGGCGCTCGTAGACCTGCGCGCGGCGCTGGTCGTAGATCCGGGCGGCGACCCGGGAGACGCCGAAGGTCTCCCGCGCCAGCCGGGCCGAGATGATGTTGGAGTTGTCGCCGCTGGAGACCGCCGCGAAGGCGTCGGCGCGCTCGATGCCGGCCTGGCGCAGCACCTCGCCGTCGAAGCCGGCACCGGTCACCGTGATGCCGGCGAAGTCGGGTCCGAGACGGCGGAACGCGTCCGCGTCCTGGTCGATCACCGCCACCGAGTGCCCCCGGGACTCCAGGCTGTGCGCCAGGGTCGACCCGACCCGGCCGCAGCCCATGATCACGACATGCACGGTGTCCGCTCCTCCCACGGTGCCGCCCGCCGACCCGTCGCCTGCGAGCCTGCCACGTCCCCGCCGCCGACGGGGAGCCGACCGTACCGCGCGGGCGCACCCGAGGGTGATCAGGCACCCCCACCGTCCGGGGCGGGGTGGTCGTACTCTTGGCGGTTGTGGCCAGACCCACCTCGCTGCTGAAGCGACTCCTCGTCGGTCGACCGTTCCGGTCCGACCGTCTCCAGCACACCCTCCTGCCGAAGCGCATCGCGCTGCCGGTCTTCGCCTCCGACGCCCTCTCCAGCGTGGCGTACGCCCCGGACGAGATCCTGCTGACGCTCTCCATCGCCGGTGCGTCGGCGTTCGTCTTCTCGCCGTGGATCGCGCTCGCCGTGGTCGTGGTGATGCTGACGGTGGTGGCGAGCTACCGGCAGAACGTGCACGCCTACCCCTCGGGCGGCGGTGACTACGAGGTGGCCACGGTCAACCTCGGGCCCCGGGCCGGCCTCGCCGTGGCCAGCGCCCTGCTGGTCGACTATGTGCTCACCGTCGCGGTGTCGGTCTCCTCGGGCGTGGCCAACCTCGGCTCGGTGGTGCCCTTCGTGGGCAGCCACAAGGTGCTCATCGCGGTCAGCGCGGTGGTGCTGCTCACCGCGATGAACCTGCGCGGCCTGCGCGAGTCGGGCACGGCCTTCGCCATCCCCACCTACGGCTTCGTGATCGTCATCGGCGGCATGCTGCTCACCGGGCTGTTCCGGATCTTCGTGCTCGGCGACGACCTGCGGGCCCCGAGCGCCGGGTTGGAGATCCACGCCGAGCACAGCGTCACCGGCTTCGCGCTGATCTTCCTGCTGCTGCGCACCTTCTCCTCCGGCTGCGCCGCGCTGACCGGCGTGGAGGCGATCTCCAACGGCGTGCCCGCGTTCAAGGTGCCGAAGTCGAGGAACGCGGCGACCACCCTGCTGCTGCTCGGCACCATCGCGGTGAGCATGCTGGTCGGCATCATCCTGTTGGCGCGGCGGACCGGCCTCCAGTTCGTCGAGAGCCCGTCCCAGATCATCTCCGGGCCGGACGGGTACGTGCAGAAGACGGTGACCGCCCAGCTCGGCGAGACGGTCTTCGGCAGCGGCTCGGTGCTGCTCTACATCGTGGCCGCGATGACCGCGCTCATCCTGTTCCTGGCCGCCAACACCGCGTTCAACGGCTTCCCGGTGCTCGGCTCGATCCTCGCCCAGGACCGCTACCTGCCCCGCCAGCTGCACACCCGGGGCGACCGGCTGGCCTTCTCCAACGGCATCGTCTTCCTCGCCGTCTTCGCCGTGGTGCTGATCGTCGGCTTCCAGGCCGAGGTCACCCGGCTCATCCAGCTCTACATCGTCGGCGTGTTCGTCTCGTTCACCCTCTCCCAGGCCGGCATGATCCGGCACTGGAACCGGCATCTGCGTACCGAGCGGGACCCGGAGGCGCGGCGGCGGATGATCCGCTCCCGGGCGATCAACACCTTCGGCATGGCCCTGACCGGCGTGGTGCTGATCATCGTCCTGGTCACCAAGTTCCTGCTCGGCGCGTGGATCGCGATCGCCGCGATGGCGGTGATCTTCCTGCTCATGCTGGCCATCCGCCGGCACTACGACCGGGTCGCCGCCGAGCTGGAGCCGACCGAGCAGCGGGCCGTGCTGCCCGCCCGCAACCACGCCATCGTGCTGGTCAGCAAGCTGCACCAGCCGACCCTGCGGGCCATCGCGTACGCCCGGGCCACCCGGCCGGACACGCTGACCGCGGTCACCGTGAACGTCGACGAGAAGGACACCCGGGACCTCCAGGAGGACTGGGAGCGGCGTGAGCTGCCGGTGCCGCTCACCGTGATCGACTCGCCGTACCGGGAGATCACCCGGCCGATCCTCAACTTCGTCGCCTCGGTCCGCCGGGAGTCGCCGCGCGACGTGGTCACCGTCTTCATCCCCGAGTACGTGGTGGGCCGCTGGTGGGAGAACCTGCTGCACAACCAGAGCGCGTTGCGGCTCAAGGGCCGGCTGCTCTTCGAGCCGGGCGTGATGGTGACCAGCGTCCCGTGGCAGCTCGCCTCGACCGCCACCAAGAACCTGGACCGGCTGGACGCGACCCTGAGCCGGGGACCGGCGCGCGGACCGCGGGTGGTGCCGCGCAGCACCCTGCCGCCGACCGTCCCGCCGGTGGTCTCCGCCCCGCCCGGGGAGAGCGGCCCGACCGTCGGGGACCGGGCGTGACCGCGCCCGCCGAGGCCCGGCGCGGGCTGGAGGAGGCGGAGCGGGTCGAGCTGACCGTGGCCGGGGTCGCCCCCGGCGGCCACTGCGTGGCCCGGGTCGACGGCCAGGTGGTCTTCGTCCGACACGCGCTGCCCGGTGAGCGGGTGGTCGCCGAGGTGACCGAGCTGCACCGGGGGTTCGCCCGGGCCGACGCCGTGGAGATCCTCAGCGCCTCCCCGGACCGGGTCGAGCCGCCCTGCCCGTACGCCCGGCCGGGCCGCTGCGGTGGCTGCGACCTGCAGCACGTCGCGCCGGAGGCGCAGCTGCGCT
>NZ_JBSGJR010000185.1:0-11153 GCF_053605645.1 Micromonospora sp. NPDC003776 | reverse complement strand
GGGCGCGCAGTGCGGCCTCCTGCTCGCCGGCCAGCCGGGCCAGCTCGCCCGCTTCCCCGTCCAGCTGCGCGCCGCGCCGCCGCACCAGCGCGAGCACCTGGAGCACCGAGTCGTGGATGTCCCGGGCCAGCCGCTCCCGCTCCCGGGTGGCCGCCTCCAGCTCCACCGCCCGCTGCAGCCGCTCCTCGGCGGTGACCGCGAGCCGGGCCACGTGCCCGACCACCACCCCGGCGAGCAGCATCAGGATCACCCCGGTGAGCGAGGACTGGCTGATCCGTTCCCGGGTGGCCAGGTCGGTCCCGCCGAGGATCAGGGCGGCGACCGCGCCGCGCCGCCGGCCGCCGGAGACCGCCCAGGCCAGCACCGGGCCGGCCAGCCAGGCGACGGTCAGGGTGGGCACGCCGGCCGCGAGCGCCGCGCGGCCGATCACCCACGGCGTGGCCAGCATGATCGCCAGGACCACGCCGAGGTCGGCGAGGAGCAGCGGCCAGCGCCGTCCGGCCGGGCGCGCGTAGCCGGCCGCGGTCGCCCCGGTCCAGGCCAGCATGAGCAGGAGTACGCCGCCGGCGGCGAGCGGGTGCGCGTACCGGTGGTTGTCGCGGAGGACCAGCACGCCGACGTACGCCAGCGAGGCGAAGCGGAACACGGCGATGGACCGCCAGAGCGGGCCCTCCAGGCCACCCGGGGACGACGGCATGCGGGCCACCATGCCACAGCCGGCACCGGGCGGGGCGGCGGGTGCGGCGCGGGAAACCCTCACGTACGGTGGAAATGCCGCGAAAATCGTCGAGACCAACCGCCGGGACGGGGCCATGACGAACGCAGAACCCCCCGCACCGCGTACGGTTGTGCCCATCGAACCCTCCCTCCTCATCACCGAGGCCTTCGGCCAGGCCCAGGTGACCGAGCTCCGGCACTCGGTCGCCTCCTGCGCGCACGCCTCCGGGCTGAGCGGCCAGCGGCTGGACGACTTCGTGCTGGCGGTCAACGAGCTGATCACCAACGCGGTCCGGCACGGCGGCGGCCGCGGCTGGCTGCGCCTCTGGCGCGACGCCGCGGAACTGGTCTGCGAGGTGGCCGACCACGGTCACGGCATCAGCGTGCAGCGGCTCAGCGACCACAACCGCCCCGCCCCGGACAAGGCCGGCGGCTGGGGCCTCTGGTTGGCGCGGGAGCTGAGCGACACCATGGCGGTCGAGAGCGGCGAGGCGGGCACCATCGTCCGGATCACCGCGGCGCTGGTCGCCCGGCAGCCCGCCGTCCGCCCCACCGAGGCCTGAGCCGGCCGCCCGCTCAGCCGAACAGGGCGCTCACCGATTCGCCGTTGTGGATCCGGCGCATCGCCTCCGCCAGCGCGGGCGCCACCGAGAGCACCTCCAGCTTGGGCACCCGCTTCTCCGCCGGGATCGGCACCGTGTTGGTGCAGACGATCTCCAGCACCCCGTCCTGCGCGCTGAGCCGTTCCAGCGCGCCGCTGGAGAAAAGGCCGTGGGTGCAGGCCAGCCGGATCGAGCGGACCTTCCGCTCGCGCAGGTGGGCCATCAGCTCCAGCACCGTGCTGCCCTTGGCGATCTCGTCGTCCAGCACGATCACGTCGCGGTCGGCCACGTCGCCGATCACCGTGCTGATCTTGACCCGGTCGTCGCTGAACCGCTGCTTGGCGCCGGCCGCCACCGGGGTGCCCAGCATCCGGGCGAACGCGGCGGCCTCCTTGGCGTTGCCCAGGTCCGGCGAGACCACCACCGCGTTGCCCAGGTCGTACCCCATGAAGTGGGCGGCCAGCTCGCGCAGCGCGTGCAGGTGGTCGACCGGGACGCTGAAGAAGCCGTGCACCTGCGGCGAGTGCAGGGTCATCGCGAGGACCCGGTCCGCCCCGGCGGAGGTGAGCAGGTCGGCCACCAGCCGACCGCCGATGGAGATGCGCGGCGCGTCCTTCTTGTCCGACCGGGCGTACGCGTAGTGCGGCAACACCACGGTGATCCGGCCGGCCGACGCGCCCCGCGCGGCGTCGATCATGAGCAGCAGCTCGACCAGGTGCTCCTGCACCGGCGGCACCAGCGGCTGGATGAGGAAGACGTCGCGCTCCCGGCAGTTCGCCTGCAACTGCACCTCGAGGCAGTCGTTGGCGAACCGGGACACCCGGACCGGGTGCAACGGGACGTCGAGATGGGCGCAGATCTCGGCGGCGAGCTCGGGGTGGGCGGTCCCGCTGAACACGGCAATGTCACGCACGTCTGTTGATCGTACGGGTGGTCCGGGGGGAGGCGGTGGACGCTCCCGGCGGGTACGGTGCTGCCGTGACCGGAGAGTTCGTCGCCGCCATCGATCAGGGCACCACCTCGTCGCGGTGCATCGTCTTCGACCGGGCCGGGGAGATCGTCTCCGTCGCCCAGCGCGAACACCGGCAGCACTTCCCGCAGCCCGGCTGGGTCGAGCACGACGCCGAGGAGATCTGGGCGAACGTGCAGCAGGTGGTCGTGGAGGCCCTGGCGGCCGCGGGCACCGGGCCGGACGGGCTGGTCGCCGTCGGCATCACCAACCAGCGGGAGACCACGGTGGTCTGGGACCGGGCCACCGGAAAGCCGGTCGCCCCGGCCATCGTCTGGCAGGACACCCGGACCGGCCCGCTGCTGCGCGAGCTGGCCGAGGCGTACGACGAGGAGCGGCTGCGCGCCCGCACCGGCCTGACCCTGGCCACCTACTTCGCCGGCCCGAAGCTGCGCTGGCTGCTCGACCACGTGGACGGGCTGCGCGCGCGGGCCGAGCGGGGCGAGGTCCTCTTCGGCACGATGGACAGCTGGCTGATCTGGAAGCTGACCGGCCGGCACGTCACCGACGTGACCAACGCCAGCCGCACCATGCTGATGGACCTGGCCACCCTGGACTGGGACCCGGAGCTGCTCGACGCGCTGCGGGTGCCGGCCGCGATGCTGCCGGAGATCCGCTGCTCGGCGGAGGTCTACGGCACCGCCGACGGGGTGCTCGCCGGGGTGCCGGTGGCCAGCGCACTCGGCGACCAGCAGGCCGCCCTCTTCGGACAGACCTGCTTCCAGCCCGGCGAGGCCAAGTGCACCTACGGCACCGGCAGCTTCCTGCTGCTCAACACCGGCGCCAGCCCGGTCGCCTCGCGGCACGGCCTGCTCACCACGGTCGCCTACCAGATCGACGGCCAACCCGCCGTGTACGCCCTGGAGGGCGCCATCGCGGTCACCGGCTCGCTGGTGCAGTGGCTGCGCGACAACCTCGGCCTGATCTCCACCGCGCCGCAGGTCGAGGAGCTGGCCCGCACCGTGGACGACAACGGTGGCTGCTACGTGGTGCCGGCCTTCTCCGGGCTCTTCGCGCCGCACTGGCGCAGCGACGCCCGGGGGGTGATCGCCGGGCTGACCGGCTACATCACCAAGGGCCACCTGGCCCGGGCGGTGCTGGAGGCCTCCGCCTGGCAGACCCGCGAGGTGGTCGACGCGATGAACGCCGACTCGGACGTGGCGCTGCGGCGGCTACGGGTGGACGGCGGCATGACCGGCAACGCCCTGCTCATGCAGTTCCTCGCCGACGTGCTCGACGTGCCGGTGGTCCGGTCCCGGATCACCGAGACCACCTGCCTCGGCGCCGCGTACGCGGCCGGCCTGGCGGTCGGCTTCTGGCCTGACCTGGCCACCCTGCGTGAGCAGTGGCGCTCGGACGCCCAGTGGGAGCCCACCATGGACCCGACGCACCGCGACCGGGAGCTGCGCAACTGGCGCAAGGCGGTGCAGCGGACCCTCGACTGGGTGACCGACTGAGTCTGGAACATTCGCCGACCCAGGCCCGGAAGTTTCGGGCTGGCGTCCCGGCAGATCATCATCCAGCCGACTCTCCCGGCGGCCGATCGCGCGCCTACCCATCGTCGCGGGCAGCAAATGCGCTGGTAGCTCCGGTAGTCAGCTGCCGTTAGGGGCCGTGCGGCCATCGACGCCTGCCGAAAGTATTCCGGAAACTCTTGTTTCCCCGACCGCCGCCGTGCCAGCATGACGTCGCATTGAAGCCCATCATTCATTGGTCCGGGTTGTCGGCGGCTGCGGCCCACCACGCGGGTGGTGCTCGGTGACCAGGACGCAGAACCGAGGAAGGAGGCCATCGTGGCAACCAGTTCTCCTGTCCACCCCGCCGGCTCCCTGCGGAGCCGCTCGTTGCGGGTCCGGCTGCTGATCGGGGGCACCGTCGCGGCCGTCGCCGCGGCAATGGGTGTGGTGATGGTGATCCCCGACGCGAGCGCCGCCGCCAGCACCCTGGGCGCGGCGGCCGCACAGTCGGGCCGGTACTTCGGCACGGCGCTCGCCGCGGGCCGGCTCGGTGATTCCACGTACACCACGATCGCCGGACGCGAGTTCAACATGGTGACGGCCGAGAACGAGATGAAGCCGGACGCCACCGAGCCCCAGCGCGGCCAGTTCACCTTCAGTGCCGGCGACCAGATCTACAACTGGGCGACCCAGCGCGGCATGAAGGTCCGCGGCCACACCCTCGCCTGGCACTCCCAGCAGCCGAGCTGGATGCAGAGCCTCAGCGGCAGCACCCTGCGCCAGGCGATGATCGATCACATCAACGGCGTGATGGCCCACTACAAGGGCAAGCTCGCCTACTGGGACGTCGTCAACGAGGCCTTCAACGAGGACGGCAGCCGCCGGCAGTCCAACCTGCAGGCCACCGGCAACGACTGGATCGAGGTGGCGTTCCGCACCGCCCGCAACGCCGACCCGTCGGTCAAGCTCTGCTACAACGACTACAACATCGAGAACTGGTCCTACGGCAAGACGCAGGGCGTCTACAACATGATCCGGGACTTCAAGTCTCGCGGCGTGCCGATCGACTGCGTAGGCCTGCAGACCCACTTCACCGGCGGCAGCTCGCTGCCGAGCAACTTCCAGACCACGTTGTCGAGCTTCGCCGCCCTGGGCGTGGACGTGGCCCTGACCGAGGTCGACGTCACCAACGCGTCGACCACCCAGTACGCCGGGCTGACCCAGGCCTGCGTCAACGTCCCCCGCTGCGTCGGCATCACCGTCTGGGGCGTACGGGACAGCGACTCGTGGCGCTCCAGTGAGAACCCGCTGCTGTTCGACGGCGGGGGCAACAAGAAGGCCGCCTACAGCTCGGTGCTGAACGTCCTCAATTCCGCCGGCCCGCCCGCGACGTCCTCGCCGACCCCGACCGGTGGGACCACCTCCCCGTCGCCCTCGGCCACACCCGGCGGAGCGAAGCGCATCATCGGCGCCCAGTCCGGCCGGTGTGTCGACGTGCCGAACGCGTCGCAGAACAACGGCACCCGGGTCCAGCTCTACGACTGCAACGGCCAGCCCAACCAGGCGTGGACCCTCACGTCGAGCCGGCAGCTGACCGTGTACGGCAGCATGTGCCTGGACGCCGCCGGGTCCGGCAACGGCTCGGCCGTGCAGATCTGGAGCTGCAGCGGGCAGGCCAACCAGCAGTGGAACGTCAACTCCAACGGCACCATCACCGGAGTCCAGTCCGGACGCTGCCTCGACGTCTGGGGCACCGGCAACGGTCAGCAGATCCAGATCTACGACTGCAACGGACAGGCCAATCAGAAATTCAGCCTGAACTGACCCGATCGTCGACGACGGTGTGGCGGCAGCACCTGCCGCCACACCGTCCCGCGACACCCGGTCAGTGCCAGTCGCTGATCCGCACGTCACGTGGGTCGGGAGCACCCTCGCCGGTCTCCAGGAGCTGCTTGAGGCTCATCAGGAAGGTGGCCCACTTGGTGCTGCAGTGGTGCATGAACTCCACCGGCTCGCGCCAGCCCTCGTGCCGGAACAGCACGATCGTGTAGTCGCCGTCCTGGCGCAGGTCCCACCGCACGGTGGTGCCCAGCCATTCCGGCGGACCGCCGACGACCTCCCAGCGGACCAGCCGGCCCGGTTCCAGCTCGGCGACCTTCATGTCGATGCCGCCCGGCCCGAACCGGAACTCGATCACGCCGCCGGGGTCGGTCTCCCCCGACGTCTTCTCGGCCCACCAGCCGGCCAGGCCGTCCAGGGTGGTGAGTGCCGCGTACACCCGCTCGGGCGAGGACCGCTCGACGCCGATGCGGTGCAGGATGTCCACCATTTCGTGTTCCTCTCTCTACCGCTGTCGCCCGGTGTCGTTGTCCTTCGTGTCCCGGCCGCGCTGGATCGTCTCGGCGATGCGCTTGATGCGCTGGAGCCGGGAGTCCCAGGCCGCGCCGACGTCGGCGAGCTGGGCGACGGCGCGGGCGAGCTGCGCCTCGTCCACCCGGAACTGCTTCTCCCGGCCGGCGGTGGTGGCGCGCACCAGGCCGACCCGGTCCAGGACGACGAGATGCTTCGCCACCGCCTGACGGGTCACCGGCAGGTGCTCGCTCAGGCTGGTCGCCGTCCCGCTGCCCTCGCTCAACAGCAGGTCGAGCATCCGGCGCCGGGTCGGGTCGCCGACCGCCGACCAGAGGTCGTCGTCCACCAGCACGCTCACGCGCGGGCCCCGACCTTCGCGGCGTACACCGGCAGCTGCGGCAGGAAGTGGTCCCAGCCGCTGACGTGGTCGGCGTACTCGGCGGCGACCTTGGCCTCGTCCCAGCCGCGCTCCCGGAAGCCGCTCTCGGTCATCCGCAGCAGTGTCCCGCTCCCCGCGGGCTCCAGCTCGAAGACGACCAGGAACGAGTTGCCCTGGGCCGGCGACTCTCCCTCCTCGTGGGTCCAGCGGAAGGAGAAGAGCCGCGGCGGCACGGCGTCGACGACCTGGAACTGCACCCAGGTGCCGCCGCCCTGCGCGCAGTCGCCGAAGCCGATCCGCCCCGCTCCCCCCGGCACGGCCGGGAACTCCGCCTCGTCCGGCCACCACTCGCGCAGGTGCTCCGGACTGCTCACCACGTCGAAGACGACCTCGGGTGAGGCGTCGATGTGAATCTCCCGCTCGATTGTTCCGTGCTCCACGGCCGCCACCTTCCGCAACGTTTGGTTGCACATCACGCTAGCCGACGCGACCAGGATGCGCAACTGTTGGTTGCGTCTAGTGGCTTCGGTCAGTCGGGCAGGTCGACGCTCACGCCGTAGCCGACGTGCAACGGCCGCATGATCTGGGCGAGCAGCCGCATGGTGAGCTGCGCCCGGCGTGCGTCGTTGTCCAGCCCGAGCTCGGCGCAGCCGCTGAAGCGCACCCGTACCCGGGTCTCCCCGTCCCCGCCGTCGACCAGCAGCAGCACGTCGTACCGGGACGGGTCGGGCCGGACGCAGGAGGCCGCCGCGTGTCCGGCGTTGACCCCGGGGCGGGCCGCGTTGAGCGCGGCGGCCAGGTCCTTGGCCTCGCCCCCGGTCAGGCGGACCGAGCCCAGCAGTCGGTCCTGGAACGACGGCCCGAACTCCCCCGGGTACCGGCAGATCCCGATCGAGGTGGGCGCGGCCGGAACGAAAGACGTCCCCGAGGACGTCCCGCTGGCCTGGGCACCCGGTTGCCCGGACGGCGCGAGCGGACGGCGGGCGGCGCAGCCGGCGTGGTCGGTCTCGACCAGCCGGAGGCTGTCCAGGATCCGGCGGGTGGTGGCCTGGTCGAGAGTCCGCACCGTGACCGCGACCGCACGGGAGGCCACCTCGACGGAGCCCGCCCAGCGGCCGTCCGGCAGCCGTCCCTCGGCGCGCACGGCCGGCTCGCCGCCGACGGTCACCGGATGACCGGGCAGCGCCACGTCGGACTGCCGCTCGGCCCTGATGCCCAGGAAGGCCACCTCCTTCGTCACCGCCTCCTGCCGACCACAGGCAGGTTGTGGGCCGCCACCGGCCCGCACGACGGTCGGCTTGTCCGTCGACAGGCAACCGAAGTCGTTGACCCCCCAGGAGTCAGGCACCCGGATCTCCGCCCCCAACGCGCTCTCCCAGCGCCAGTCCGCGGTCGCCGCCCGGTCCTCGGCGGCCCGACGCTCGGCGGCCTGCTCGGCGGCGGGCGGGCGGTCGCGGGTGAACACCGGCACCAGCCCGACGGCGACCAGCACGCCGGCGGCGGCCGCCCCGACGGCCGCCGCGCGGGCCCGACGACGACGCCGCGCCACCCGCGCCCGCACCGCCCCGACCAGCCCCGACTGCCGGTCGTCGAGCTCCGATTCGTGGCCGTAGAACGCGTCCCGGACCAGATCCTCCACGTCGTAGCGGCTCATGGCAGCGCCTCCCGATCCATCGTGGGCACCATGGCCCGGAGCGTGGCGAGGGCCCGGGCGGCCTGGGAACGCACCGTGCCCGGGGTGCAGCCGAGGATCTCGGCGATCTGCGCGTCGGCGAGGTCCTCGTAGTAGCGGAGGACCAGCACCGCGCGCTGCCGGCGGGGCAGCCGGCCCAGCAGGGCCCAGGCCGCCTCGCGCGCCGCGTACGCCCCGGCCCCGTCGGTCCCGCCCGGGCCGTCGCCCGGCTCGGCGACCGGCGTCTCCCGCGACGAGCGCCGCCGCCACCAGCGCAGGTTCTCGTTGACCAGCACCTGCTTCAGGTACGCCTCGGGCCGGCTCATCGCGGCCACCCGCGACCACCGGACGTACGCCTTGGCCAGGACGGCCTGCACGAGGTCCTCGGCCTGGTGCCGGTCACCGGTGAGCATCAACGCGAACCGCAGCAGGGCCTGCCCCCGGGCGGTCACGAACTCCTCGAACGTCGGCTGCATGGCACCTCCACCCGTTAGATGCCACGGGCGGCCGGATCCGCTGCATGCGCGGGCAGGATGTTCTGCTCAGGCGCGACGTGCGGCAACGCGCCGCCTACGGGCGCGGGCCCACCCCGGGCCGCCGCGATCCGGGTCGACGATCACCTCGGGGCGCGGCGGTCAGCTCCAGCGTTCGCCGGTGAGCTTCTCGTAGACCTCGACGTAGCGGGCCCGGGTCGCCTCGACGACCTCCGCCGGCACCTCGGGGGCCGGGGGCTGCCGGTCCCAACCGCTGTCGGTGGCCCAGTCGCGGACGTACTGCTTGTCGTAGGAGAACTGGGCCCGCCCCGGCTGGTACGACTCGGCCGGCCAGAAGCGGGACGAGTCGGAGGTGAGCACCTCGTCGGCGAGGACCAGCGTGCCGTCCGGCGCCCAGCCCAGCTCGATCTTGGTGTCGGCGACCAGGATGCCCCGGTCGGCGGCGATCTCCGCGCCGCGCCGGTAGACGTCGATGGTGATCTGCCGCAGTCGCTCGGCGGTCTCCGCGCCGACCTTGTCGACCACCTGGGCGTACGTGATCGGCTCGTCGTGCTCGCCCTTGGGCGCCTTGGTCGACGGGGTGAAGATCGGCTCGGGCAGGATCGACGCCTCCACCAGGCCCCGGGGCAGCTCCACACCGGAGACCGCGCCGGTGCGCTGGTACTCGGCGAAGCCGCCGCCGGTCAGGTAGCCCCGGGCGACGCACTCGACCGGCACCATCTCCAGCCGCCGACAGCGGATCGCCCGCCCGGCGAACTCCGCGGGCACGTCGGTCGCCGAGATCACGTGGTTCGGCACCAGGTCGGCGAGCTGCTCGAACCACCACAGCGAGAGCGCGGTGAGCAGCCGACCCTTGTCCGGGACCGGGGTCGGGAGCGCCACGTCGTAGATCGAGATCCGGTCGGAAGCGACCAGGATCAGGTCTTCGCCGTCGGCGTAGACGTCCCGAACCTTGCCCGAGTGCAGAAGTTCCACGGCGCTAGTACACCATGGGAGCGGCGCCCCGCCCGGCGCGGCCACCGGCCCTCCCACCGGCCCCGGCCGCAGGCGCACCGGATCGGACGTTGACACCCCCACCCGGGCCCTGTGTAAATGGTCCGTCCGCCGCCGCCCGCCCAGGAGGCCGCCCGTGCCCGCTCCGCAGCCCGCGTCCCGTCCCGGCCTCGACCGGCGGCGGCTCCTCGGCGCGCTGGCCGGGCTACCGCTGCTCGGCGGCGGGGTGGCCGGCTGCTCTCCCGAGGAGCAGGCCCGGGTCGACGACGGGCCGGTCGAGCTGTCCGTGTTCTGGTGGGGCGGCAACCAGCGGGCCGAGGCCACCGAGAAGGCGCTGCGCCTCTATTCGCAGCAGAATCCCCGGGTCCGGTTCCGGGTCACCTGGCAGGGCCTGACCGGCTACTACGACCGGCTGGCCACCCAGGCCACCGGGGGAAACGTGCCCGACCTGTTCCAGGTCGACGACACCATGCTGACCGAGTACGCCCGCCGCGAGATCACCCTCGACCTCAGCCCGTACGTCGCCGACAACCGGCTCGACCTGCATGAACTGCCCCAGAACCTGGCCCGGTACGGCCGGGTGGACGAGCGGATCGTGGCGGTTCCGGCGGCGCAGACCAACGCCGCCCTGGTCTACAACCGCGATCAGCTGCGCCGCCTCGGGGTGCCGGAACCGCACAGCGGCATGCCGTGGACGGAGTACGTCCGCTGGGCCGCCCGGGTCACCCGGGCCTCGGGCAGCCGGGTCGCCGGCACGATGGATCCCTCCGGCGACTACCGGGCGCTCTGGCTGTGGCTGCGCGGCCAGGGTGGGGAGCTCTACCAGGGCCGGCAACTCGGCTTCAGCTCCGCCGAGCTGCTCGACTGGTTCGAGTTCTGGGAGGTGGCCCGGTACGACCGCGCCACGCCGAGCGCCACCCTGGTGGAGCTGGCGGACACCGGCGAGCCGGCCCGGCAACTGGTGGTCACCGGGCACGCGGCGGCGTCCTTCGCCTGGTCGCACCAGTTCCCCGAACTCCAGCGGCTGACCCACGACGAGCTGGGCATGACCGCCCTGCCGGGCGCCCTGGCGGCGCAGTGGCCACGAGCGTCGATGTACTGGGCCGGGTTCCGGGGGACCCGGCAGCCCGGGGTGGTCGCCGACGTGATCAACTTCTTGACCAACAACGTGGCGGCCGGCCGGATCCTGGGCACCGAGCGCGGGCTGAACCCGAACCTGTCCGTGCGGCGGTTCGTCACCGACGGCACCACCGACCGCACCCAGCGGCGGCTCGTGGCCCTCGGCAACGAGCTCGCCGACCTCATGGGTCCGGCACCGGCGCCGCCACCCAAGGGCCACGCGCGGGTACGTGCCCTGCTCATCGCCGCCGCCGAGAGCATCCGCGCGAAGCGGTCCGGGGCCCGGGCGGCGACCTCGAAATTCATGGGGCAGGCGAACGCGGCGCTGGCCGCGTGACCCGCCGGGCGCCCGGCGAGCC
>NZ_JBSGJR010000184.1:0-11188 GCF_053605645.1 Micromonospora sp. NPDC003776 | reverse complement strand
GTAGAGCCCCGCGCCCCAACGCTCACCGCCGGAAAACCCCCACCCCGGGCGGGTCGCCCCCCCCGCCCGGCCGGCGCGCCCGCCCCCCCCGCCCCCCCCGCCCGCGCTCAGCGGGGCAGCGCCTGCTGCAGTTCCGCCCGCAGCGCCGGAGTGAGCATCTCACCGGCCTGCTTCGCCAGCCGGGCCATCTCGTAGCCGACCACGCCGATGTCCGCCTCCGCCGCGGCCAGGGTGGCCAGGATCGAGCCGTCCCGGATCTGCATGACCAGGAAGTAGCCGCGGCCCATCTCGACCACGGTCTGCTTGACGACGTCCCCGTCGAACATCTGCGCCGCGCCCGCGGTGATGCTCATCAGCCCCGCGGTCACCGCCGCCAACTTGTCCGCGTGATCCCGCGGCAGGTGGGCGGAGATCGCCACCAGCAGGCCGTCGGAGGAGACCACCACGGCGTGCGCCACCCCCGGGACCCGCTCCGCGAACGCGTTCACCAACCAGCTGAGATCGCGGGCCTCCTGGCTCAACGTCGTCACTGTCGTCGTCCCCCTTCGCTGCGCGGCAGGTACATCTCTCTGGTTTCCTCGGCCTCGGCCCGGCGCACCCCGCCGTAGAAGCGGGACAGCATGCCGCCGACCGCGTCCGGATCCGGATCCTCACGGGCCGCCGGCCCGGCCGGGCGGGCGGTGTCGGTCACCGCGGCGAGCTGGGCCATCGGTACGCGTACCGGCAGTCCCCGCTCGTTGGTTCCCGCCGTGACCGGCGTCGCGGCCGGCGCCGGCGTCACACCGAGCACCGACGACGACGGGCCCTGCCGGGAGAACCACCCGCCACCGGCCGGCACCCCCGGGGGCAGGTTCCCCGCCCGGCTCCGCGCCGGACGCTGCCCCGGCACGCCCGACCCGCCCACGACGCCGGAGTGCACGGCGGGACGGCCCACCGGCGGCTGCACGGCGGGCACCGCCGGGACGCCCCCGAGCGGGAGCCCGGTCAACGGCGACACCGGCAGCTCCGCCGCGGCCGCCGCCGGCCGTCCCACCACCGGCAGCTCCGTGGTCGCCGCGCCCAGCGGGCCGGCGCCGGGCGCGAGGCGCGACGCCGCGGCGACCTGCGTGGTGAGCATCCGCGGCGAGGCGAGCTGGTCCAGCCCGACGGGCGCGGCGGCCAGCAACTCCGGCGGGATCCGGACCTGGGCCACCAGACCTTCGTGGCCCGCGTGCAACCGCACCTGCGCGCCGTGCCGGGCGCCGAGGTGGCTGACCACGAACAGACCCATCCGCTCGGAGGCCGCCACGTCCGCCGCGGGCGGCTCGGCGAGCACCGCGTTCGCCTCCGCCAGCGCGGCCGGGCTCATCCCGAGCCCCTGGTCGACGATCTCCACCACCGCCCCGGCGCCCTCGGCCCGCACGCTCACCCGCACCACGGTGTCCGGCCGGGAGAACGCGGTGGCGTTCTCCAGCAGCTCGGCGAAGAGGTGCACCAGGTCAGCGACGGCGTGCCCGACCACGTGCAGGTCCCCCCGGGACTCGTGGCGCACCCGCTGGTACTGCTCGATCTCGGCGCTCGCCGCGAGCAGCACCGCGCCCAGGCCCACCGGCCGGTTCCACCGCCGGCTGGACTCCGTGCCGGCCAGCACCAGCAGGCTCTCATCGTTGCGGCGCATCCGGGCGGCCAGGTGGTCGAGCTTGAACAGGTTCTCCAGCTGCTCCGGGTCGCTCTCCTCACGCTCCAGCTCGTCGAGCAGTTCCAGTTGCCGCTCGACCAGCACCTGGCTGCGGCGGGCCAGGTTGACGAACATGGCGTTGACGTTGCGCCGCATCAGCGCCTGCTCGACCGCGACGTCAACAGCGCTGCGGTGCACCGCCACGAACGCCTCGGCCAGCTCGCCCAGCTCGTCCTGCGAGGTGACGACCGCCGGGGCCACGTCGATGGCGCCGATCGGGCGGTTCACCGCGCGCAGCCGGTCCAGGGTCAGCGGCAGCTCCACCTGGGCGATCCGCAGCGCCTGGCCGCGCAGCAGCCGCATCGACCGGGCGACCGAACGGCCGACCAGCAGCGAGATCAGCACGGCGACCAGGAGCACCGCCACGATCCCGCCGACCACCAGCAGGGTGTCGCGCAGCTGCCGGGCGCTGGCGTCCTCGGCCCGGCGTACGGCGTCGTCGAGGACCTCGCGCTCCAGCTGGCGCAGCAGTTCCTGCCGCTGCTCGCTGGCCGCCCACCACTGCGTGGCCGGCAGCAGCTCCGGCTCCGCGGTGCCGGTGGGCAGCGTCTTCTCCTCGAGCTGGGTGGCCGACACGAACGCCGGATCCAGCGACGTCTCGTCGTAACGGCGGATCTGCCCGGTGGTCGCCGCGACCCGGAACGCGCCCAGCGCGGTCAGCTGCTGCGCCCGCAGGTCGGTCAGGGTGACCTGGTCGTCAGGCTCGTACCGGCCGGCTCGGGCGGCGGTGTAGAGCTCGGCCCGGATCCGGGACGACAGCTCCTTGACCCGGGACAGCTGCACGTAGCGCAGCACGGCGTCGGTGAGCGCCCGCTGGTCGTCCCCGGGCGACGGCTCGGCCAGCAGGTCCAGCAGGGTGGCGATCGCCCGGTGGTAGTTGCTCAGGATGGTGTCGCTGCTGAGCACCGCCGGCGGGATCGCGGCGCGGATGTAGACGACCTGGTCGTACGCCTCCAGCACCTCGGCGTACGCCACCCGCCAGGCGGCACCCGCGCCGGCGAGGGGCTCGGCGGCGTCACGCAGCTCGGACATCGCCTGGTCGGACGCGGCCTGCAACGGCGCGAGCGCGGCGATCGCCGCGTCCCGTTCGGGCCCGCCGCCGGCGCGTCGCAGCGCGGCAAGTTCCCCGGCGGCGCGGTCGCGCTCCTGCTGGAGCCGGTCCACCGCGGTGGTGATCTGCCGGCCGATGCCCACCTGCGCGGCGAAGTCGCTCAGCGCGGTGGTCTGCCCCACCAGCCCCCGGGTCTGCACGCCGGCCAGCACCAGGAAGGCGAGCGACGGGATGACCAGCACGGTGGCGAGCTTGGTGCGGATCCGCCAGTCCCGCAACCGCAACAGCGACCGTCGCCGGGCCCGCCGGCCCCCGGCCGGGCTGCGGGGCGCCCGGGTGGCCACGCCGGCCGGGTCGGGACCTGCGCCCACACTTGCCTCCTCGGTCCCGCCTCCACTGCGTCGATGACGGGCAGCGCGCTCCATCCAACCAGGCCGGCGGGCGGTGTCAACGGGTTGTCCGGTCCCGCGACCAGGAAGGTCAGCGAGGCGGGCCGATCGGTAGGGTGTTCGTCATGCCCGGCTCGTCCGTCCGGTCGATGCCGCTCAGGTGCGCCGCCTCGGCGATCCGTCCCGTCGCGACCAGCGCGGCACCGGTCGCGCCGACCTCCGGGTTGCGCTGGTAGCGCACCGGCCGCGGGGCCAGCGCCTCGGCGAACGCGCCGCGCCACCAGGCGGAGGCGGCCATCGCCCCGCCGCCGAGCACCACCTCGATCGGGCCGTCCACCCCGGACTCCAGCAGCGCGAGGTCGTCGGCGACCAGCTGGCACAGGCCGGTCATCAGCCCGGCCAGCAGGTCCACGGCGCTGCTGCCGAAGCTCAGCCCGCGCAGCTCACCCGAGCCGGCGGGCGCGTTCCCCGGTGGCCGGTCCCCACCAAAGCGGGGATTGGCGCGTACCCGCAGGCGGGCCGCGGCCCGGGCGAGCGCGGTCTCCAGCTCGGGCCCCTCGGGCAGCCGCAGCGTCCGGGTGGCCCAGGCGTACAGGTTCCCGCCGCTGGAGTACGCCGCCCCGGTCACCACGTGCTCGTGGTCCACCCGGTAGCGCCAGATCTCTTCGGGCAGCGGCGGCAGCTCCGCCCCGGCGGGGAGCGCCTGGACCAGGCGGACCGCGGCGGAGGTGCCGACCGTCACCGCCGCCCGGGTCGGGTCCACGCAGCCGGAGCCGACATTGGAGGCGGCCCCGTCGCCGACCGGGGCGCTCCACCGGGCATCGGCCAGGTGCGGCCAGCGGCGGGCGTGCTCCGGGCGCAGCCGGCCGTGCCAGCCGCGCGGGGCCAACGGCGGCAGCTCCTCCGGGCGTACGTCGGCCAGCTCGCACGCCTCCACGTCCCAGTCCAGCCGGCGCAGGTCCAGCAGCCCCGTGCCGGAGGCCATCGACACCGACATCGGCGCCTCGTCCAGCAGCTCGCCCAGCACGTACTCCACCAGCCCGACGAACCGGCCGATCGGGGCGCCGGCCCGCTCCCGCAGCCACGGCAGCCGCACCGACCAGTAGCAGCGGTGCCACCAGGCGCCGGTACGCCGGTGGAACGCGTCCGGGTCGACCGGGCCCCGCGCCCCGGGCAGCGGCTCCGGCCGGGTGTCCATCCAGGTCAGCACCGGCCCCAGGGGCGCGCCGTCGGCGCCCAGCGGCAGCACCGAGTGCCACTGCGCGGAGGCCGCGACCAGCTCGACGTCGCGCAGGTGCCCGCCGGCGGCCAGCTCGTCCAGGCACTCCACCAGGCAGGCCAGGTAGGCCGGGCCGTCCAGCGTGCCGGTGCCGTCCTCGCCGGTGCTCAGGTGGACCTTCCGGCGGGCCAGCGCGCCGGGACGCGGGGTGGCGTCGGCGTCCAGCACCAGCCCGCGTACCGACGACGTGCCCAGGTCGAGAGCGAGGATGTTCATCGTGCGCCAACCTACCCGCCGGGCCACGCGCTGAAGCCATGATCCGGGGGCGGGCGCGGCGATCGGGTTCCCCGCCGCCGCGCCGACGCGTACAGTGATCGGCATGCTCGCGCACCTGACCTGCTGGTGGCCCGCCGACCCGGCGGCCCATCCCCGCGCGTAGCTTCCCGACGCGGCCGCCCGACGAGGCGGCCGCCGGTCTCTCCCCGGCGCACCGGGCCGCCTCACCGGCGGCCACCGGCCCACCGAGGAGACCCATGACCCGCCCGACCGATCTGCTGGCCGCCGTCGCCGCCGGCGTCGACCCCGGCCCGTTCGCGCTCGTCCGCCGCGCCGGCGCCGACCACCTGGAGCTGTTCACCGGCACGGTACGCACCGCCGAGCGGCTGGCCGACCTGCCGCTGCCCGACGGCGGCGCCGGGCCGCGCACCCTGGCCCTGGTGCCGTACCGGCAGCTCGCCGAACGCGGGTTCGCCTGCGTGGACGACGGCACCCCGCTGGAGTTCCTGGCGATCGCCGAGCACCGGCGGATCGGCCTCGACGAGGTGGTGGCCGCGCTGCCCGACGTGCCGGTGGTGACCCGGGACGCGGCCTTCGACATCGCCGACGCCGAGTACGCGGCCACGGTCGGCCGGGTGCTCGCGCAGGAGATCGGCCACGGGGCCGGCGCGAACTTCGTCATCCACCGCACCCTGCGCGCCACCGTGCAGGGGCCACCCCTGGTCGCGGCGCTGGCCGCGCTGCGCCGGCTGCTGCTGCGCGAGCGCGGCGCGTACTGGACGTTCGTCGTGCACACCGGCCGCCGCATCCTGGTCGGGGCCAGCCCGGAACGGCACGTCAGCGTCGACGACGGCCTGGTGATGATGAACCCGATCAGCGGCACCTTCCGGCACACCGGCGCGGCGGCCGACCCGGACGCCCTGCTGCGCTTCCTCCACGACCCGAAGGAGGTCGAGGAGCTGTACATGGTGCTGGACGAGGAGCTGAAGATGATGGCCACCGTCGCCGAGGACGGCGGCCAGGTGGTCGGGCCGTACCTGAAGGAGATGGCCCACCTGGCGCACACCGAGTACCTGCTGGCCGGGCGGAGCACCCGGGACGTGCGCGAGGTGCTGCGCGAGACGATGTTCGCCCCCACCGTCACCGGCAGCCCGATGGAGAACGCCTGCCGGGTGATCGCCCGGCACGAGCGCACCGGCCGCCGCTACTACGCCGGAGTGCTCGCCCTGCTCGGCCGGGACACCGACGGGCGGCAGACCCTCGACGCGCCGATCCTGATCCGCACCGCCGAGCTGTCCACCACCGGCGAGCTGCGGGTACCGGTCGGGGCGACCCTGGTCCGCCACTCCACCGCCGAGGGTGAGGTGGCCGAGACGCACGCCAAGGCCGCCGGAGTGCTGGCCGCGTTCGGCCTCGCCCCCGAAGCCCCGCAGCCCGCCGGCGACGCCGCGCCGCGGCTGGCCGACGACCCGCGGGTACGCGCCGCGCTGGCGGCCCGCAACACCCCGCTGGCCCGGTTCTGGCTGGACCAACGCACCCCGGGCACGACCGCCCTGCCGGGCCTGGCCGGCCGCCGGGCCCTGATCGTCGACGGCGAGGACACCTTCACCGGAATGCTCGCGCACCAGCTACGCGCCCTCGGCCTGACCGTGACCCGCCGCGACTGGCACCGCGCCGGCCCCGTCGACGCGTACGACCTGGTGGTCGTCGGCCCCGGCCCGGGTGACCCGAACGACCTCACCGAGCCGAAGATGGCCACGCTGCGCGCTCTGCTGGCGCAGCTGCTCGCCGCGGGCCGCCCCACCCTGGCGGTCTGCCTCGGCCACCAACTGCTGGCCGGGCTGCTGGGGCTGACACTGCACCGGCGGGACGCGCCGTACCAGGGGCTGCCGCGGGACGTGCCGCTGTTCGGCGAGAACCGCCGGGTCGGCTTCTACTCCAGCTTCACCGCCCGCGCGGCGGTGGACCGGCTGCCCACCCCGCACGGGCCGGTGCAGCTGTCCCGGGACCCGGCGGACGGGGCGGTGCACGCGCTGCGCGGGGCCGGCTTCGCGGGAGTGCAGTTCCACCCGGAGTCGGTGCTCAGCCGCGACGGCCTGGTCGTGCTGGCCGACCTGCTCGGGCACCTGCTGGCCCGGCCGGCGTTGAGCGGGCATGGATCGGCCGAACGGGGGTAGGGCAGAGTCGACCGGTGGTCCGCGCGGGTTTCGAGAGCCCCCGCCCGGCCACCGGTCGCCAACCCGGTCAGCCGGCGAGGCCCCGCTTGAGGGCCGCGCCCATCTGCACCGCCCGCTTGGCCGTCAGCGCGGTCGCGGCCAGGGCCACGTGGTCCGGCGGGATCTCCCCGTTGTTGCTGGTGTGCGAGGCGCCGTAAGGGTTGCCCGCGACGAACTGGCTGGGGTCGGTGTAGCCGGGGGTCACCACGATGCCGCCCCAGTGGTAGAAGACGGTGTACAGCGACAGCAGCGTCGCCTCCTGCCCGCCGTGCGCGGTGGCGGTCGAGGTGAAGCCGCTGTAGACCTTGTTGGCCAGCGCGCCCCGGGACCACAGCGGGCCGGTGGTGTCGATGAACTGCTTGAGCTGCGCGGCGATCATGCCGTAGCGGGTGGGTGCGCCCATCAGCACGACGTCGGCCCAGGCCAGGTCGTCCGGCTCGGCCTCCATCACGTCCTGGGTCTCCAGCCGGTGGGCCTGCCAGCCGGAGTTGGAGCGGATCGCCTCGTCCGGCGCCAGCTCACGCACCTTGCGCAGGCGTACCTCGGCCCCTGCCTCCCCGGCGGCCTCGGTCGCCGACTGCGCCATCTGGTAGGTGATGCCGGTCGCGCTGTAGTAGATCACCGCGACCTTGATCTGGCCATCCATGAGACGATTCCTCCTCGATTTCGGGTCAGCTCGGGCGACTACCCGTTAGTTGCGGCGTCAAACGGCGGGGCGGGCGCGGCGGGCGCCGACCCGTTCACCAGGATCGATCACTTGCCGCGGCTCAAGATTTGCGCAAGTTCCGCGCCCGACCGGCACCCGGAATCCCGGCACCGGGGATCCTGATCGCACCGGTGCCGGCCGCCGCTTCGCACCGGGAACCTGAACGGGGGATCGCGCTCCGCCGGCAGTGTGGCTGGCGTAGCGCGATCAGGGGCGGGCGAGGCCCGGTCAGTGGTTGACCTTGTCCCGCAGGTGGCTGACCCGCTTCTCCAGCCGGTTCACCGCGCCCTCGTTGTTCACGAAGGTGGTGATCCCGGCGGCCAGGGCCAGGCCGAGCAGGACGGCCAACGCGCTCAGCACCAGGCCACCGATCGCCACACCACGCCCGGTGACCCCGGGCCGCCGGCTCATCCGTAGGCCGGCGATCCCCAGGATGACCCCGATGATCCCGAGCACCAGCCCGACCGGGGCCAGGATCGCGATCAGCACGCTGAGCAGTCCGGCGACCCCGAACACCAGACTGAAGGCGGCCGCCGCGCTGGTCTTGGCCCCGGTGGCCATCGGTCGGGCGGCGGCGCCCCGGCCCCGGGCCGGTTCGCTGGCTGCGGTCATCTCCCACACCTCGCATTCCGCGCCATGTTCGCGACCGACGCATCCCCGCTGAGGGACACGTCATTCCTCCGACCGGGCCGACTTCCGGCACCACTGCTCCTGCTTCTCCTATTCGTCCCGAATTCGGAGAATGCCGCCCGGCCGGTCGGGAAACCGGGACGTGACCCACGAGAGGGAGGACGAACCATGCGACTGACCGAACAGCAGATCCGGTCGCTGTACGGGCAGGACGTCCAGGACCGCTCCGGTGCCAAGATCGGCGCCGTGGGCCAGGTGTGGGCCGATCCCGCGGGAGAGCCGACCTGGGTCAGCGTCAGGATCGGGGTGATGGGTCACCACGAGTCGCTGGCTCCGCTGCAGGCGGCCCGGTTGCAGGGCGACGGCAAGCTCCAGGTGCCGTACGACAAGGCCACGGTGCGCGGCGCGCCCAGCGTCGAGACGGGCGCCAACGAGCCGCTCGGCGCCGACCAGCTCGCCCAGCTCTACCAGCACTACCAGTTGCAGGGCCAGGGTGCCGTCCGGCAGCCGGAACCGCCGCCGCAGCGGATGGCGGGCGCACCGGAGGTCATCCGTTCCGAGGAGCGGCTGCGCGTCGGCACGCAGAGCGAGCCGGCCGGCACCGCCCGGCTGCGCAAGCACGTGGTGACCGAGAACGTGCACACGACCGTGCCGGTCGAGCACGACGAGGTGACCGTGGTTCACGAGCCGATCAGCGAGGCGGACCGCGACGCGGCCCGGGCGGAGATCCGCGACGAGCAGCGTGAGATGGAGCTGCGCGCCGAGCGCCCGGTGGCCGCCAAGGAGCAGGTCCCGGTGGAGCGGGTCCGGCTGGCCAAGGACGAGGTGGTCGAGGAACAGCCGGTCAACGCCCAGGTGCGCCGGGAACTGGTCGACGCCGACGTGCCCGACCGGGCACGGCGCAACGGCTGACCGAGGAGATCCCGGGTGGGTGGGCAGCTGCCCACCCACCCGGTCGCGTCCGAAAAAGGTCCCAGCCGCCGCCTATGCTGGCCGTCCCCGATCGATGGGAGGTGGCCGTGCCCGTACGGCTCACCGGCGCCGAGGCGCTGGCGCTGCGCATGACCAGCCTGCTGCTGCGCCCGCACCCGGTGGCCCGCCCCGAGGGCGTGGCCGACGTGGTGGAGTGGTTCGGCGCCATGCAGGCCCAGGACGTGGCCAGCGGCGAATGGTCCCTCGGCGTACGCCTGCCGGGCCGCAGCCACGCCGACGTGCGGGCGGCGCTGGAGCGGCGTGAGGCGCTGCGCACCTGGCCGATGCGCGGCACGGTCCACCTGGTGCCCGCCCGCGACGCGCACTGGATGCTGGCCGTGACCGGGGTGCGCACCCTCGCCGGCGCCGCCGCCCGCCGGGCACAGCTCGGCCTCACCGAGACCGACGCCGACCGGGCCGCCGACGTGCTCGGTGGCGCGCTGGCCGGCGGCGGCCGGCTGACCCGCGCCGAGTGCCTGGCCACGCTGAACTCCGCCGGCCTCGACACCAGCGGCCAGCGGGGCTACCACCTGCTGTGGTACGCGAGCCAGCGGGCCGTCACCTGCATCGCCCCGCAGGTCGGCAAGGAGCAGACGTTCGCCCTGCTCGACGAGTGGGCGCCCGACCCGCGCCGGCCCGACCGCGACGAGGCGCTCGGCCTGCTCGCGCTGCGCTACGTGCGCAGCCACGGCCCGGTCACCGCGCACGACCTGGCGCGGTGGACCGGGCTGACCGTCACCGACGCCCGGCGCGGCATCGCGGTGGCCGGTGACGCCCTCGCCCCGGTGGAGGTGGACGGCACCCCGGCCGTGGTCGACGCCGCGCTGCTCGACGCGCCGCGGGAGCCGGTCGACGACCTGCACACGCTGCCCGGCTTCGACGAATACCTGCTCGGCTTCAAGGACCGCACGCTGATGCTCGACCCGGCGCACGCCGCCGCCGTGGTCCCCGGCAACAACGGGGTGTTCCAGTCCACCGTGGTATGCGGCGGCCGGGTCGTCGGCACCTGGAAGCGGACGCTCGGGAAATCCGCCGTCACGGTGACCGTGCAGCCGCTGGTGCCGTTCGACGCCCCGCTGCGGTCCAAGGTCGAGTCGGCGCTGGCCGGCTACGCGGCCTACCTCGGCCTGCCGCTGCGCCACTCCTGGTGACCGGTGCCGCCCACGGTGCCGGCCGACCGGTGCCGGGCCAGGTCGGCCGGGGTGTCGAGGTCGGCGGGCGAACCGGCGCCGTCGCACGGCACCCGGGTCACCAGGTCGGCCCGGTCCCGCAACAGGTCGCGGGCGCCCCGGTCCCCCGTCGCGTACGGGGCCAGCAGCGGCCACGTGGCGCGGTCGAGCAGCACGGGATGCCCGATCCGCCCGGCGTAGGTGGCCACCGCGACCGACGCGCCCGCCGCGTGGGCGGCGCACACCCGGCGCACCGCCACCGGATCCAGCGCGGGCTGGTCGACGAGCACCACCACCGCGGCACCGACGTGCCCGGGCAGCGACGCCAGGCCCTGGCGCAGCGAGCCGCCCAGCCCCTCCCGCCAGCGCCGGTTGACCACCGGCACCGCCCCGGGCAGCTCCGGCAGCGCGTCCGCGCCAGCGCCGACGACCACGTGCACCAGCGGGCAGCCCCCGGCCCGCAGCAGGCGTATGCCGCGCTGGACCAGGGGCTCCCCGTCCACCTCGATCAGCGCCTTGGGCCGGCCGAGCCGGCGCCCGGCCCCGGCCGCGAGCAGCAGCCCGGCCACGGTCACCCGAGCGCCACCGCCGGCCGGCGGTCGCGGTCGGCGGCGTGGATCGGGCCGGTCAGCCCGTGCAGCGCCCGGCCGGTGCCGCCGTTGCGTCCGGCCACCACCTCGGCGGCGATCGCCAGCGCGGTCTCCGTCGCGGTACGCCCACCCAGGTCCAGCCCGGCCGGCGCCCGCAGGCGGGCGAACTGGACCGGGGACACGCCGTCGGCCCGCAGCCGGGCCAGCCGGGCCGCGGGGGCGGCCAGGCTGCCCAGCACACCGCAGTAGCCGG
>NZ_JBSGJR010000183.1:0-11237 GCF_053605645.1 Micromonospora sp. NPDC003776 | reverse complement strand
GGCCCCGGGCGGGGACGGCGGCGGCCGGCGGTGCTGATCAGGCGGACTGGAGGCGGGGCTCCACCCAACCGGTCTCGGTGAGGTGGTCCATCACCCGCTGCACCGCCTCCTCGACCGTCAGGTCGGTGGTGTCCACCACCAGGTCCGCGTCGGCCGGTTCCTCGTACGGGTCGTCGACTCCCGTCATCCCGGTGAGCAGGCCGGCCCGGGCGCGGGCGTACAGGCCCTTGCGGTCGCGCAGCTCGCACACCTCCAGCGGAGTGGCGACGTGGACCAGCAGGAAGCCGGCCCCGGCGGCGTGCGCCATCTCCCGGGCGGCCGCGCGGGCCGCCGCGTACGGGGCGATCGGGCAGCAGATGGCCAACCCGTGGTGCCGGGCGATCTCCGCGGCCACCCAGCCGATCCGTCGGACGTTGGCGTCCCGGTCGGCCTTGCTGAAGCCCAGCCCGGCGGAGAGCTGCCGGCGCACCACGTCCCCGTCGAGCAGGGTGACGGTACGGTCGCCGCCCTCGCGCAGCAGATCGGCCAGGCCGCGGGCGATGGTCGACTTCCCGGAGCCGGAGAGGCCGGTCAGGAAGATGACCAGACCCCGGTGCCGGCGCGGCGGGCGGGCCCGGGCCAGCTCCTTGGCCACCGCCGGCGGGGTGTGCCACTCGGGCAGGGGGAAGCCCCGGTCCAGCAGGTCCTCGATCTCGTCCTGGCTGAGCGCCAGCCGCCGGTTGCGCGGCGGGATGTCCTCGCGCCACCGCCACTGCCCGTCCCGGTTGTCGTACGCCAGCTCGCGGGGCACCAGCACCCGCAGCCCGGCCCCGGAGAGCATGCCCTCGGTGGAGAGCAGGTGGGTCACGCCGTACGCGGCGGCCACCCGGGCGCGCAGCAGGGCGTCGCTGATCTCGTCCCGCCGGCGGGCCAGTGGCACCGCCACCAGGGTGGCCGGGGGCATCCGGTCCCGGGCGGCGAACACGCTGCGGACCAGCGCCTCGGCGGGCAGCCCGCCGACCGACTCCTCGCCGACCGGGATCATCACCAGCAGGTGGGCGCCGAGGGTGCGGGCGGCGTGGGCGATCTGCGCGAGCTGCGGCCGGTGCAGCGGCCGGTCGGCGAAGACGCCGAGCACCCGCCCCGGCGGCAACAGCGCGGTGACCTCCTCGGGGCTGCGCCGCAGCCGCTGGAACGGCCCGTGGAAGCCGTCGCCCAGGCGGCGTACCGCGCCGCCCACGCCGACGATCCCGTCCCGGACCGGCCACACGTCGGTCACGTCCATGGCGGCCACCGGCGCGCCCTCGCCGTCGGTGAGCACCAGCGCCCGGCGCAGCGGGTCGTCCAGCACCAGCCCCTCGGTGAGCGCCGCGGGCACCTGGAGGGTCACCGGCACCGGCCAGGGCGTGCCGTCGTGGAGCCGGCCACGCCGGCTCAGCGAGACCAGGTCCGGACGGGTCATGAACCCGGTCAGCGGGGCGTACGCCCCGATCAGCAGCAACTCGAGATCGGCCAGCTCACCGGTGCGCGGCGCGTACGTCGGCGCGTCCCGCAGCACGTCCTCGGGAAGCACCCAGCCGTTGCTCATCGAACCCCCAACTCACCGACCGGCCCACAGTTTCGCAGCCGACCGGCGATCGGTCGAGAGCGCCACTCCCTGCCGGCCGCTCGCGGAGGCGCAGCCGGGGCGCCGGCTCACCCGGGCGGCGGGCACCGCACCACACGGCGGGCCGCTCACCCCGGACGGCGGCGCTCGTCAGCCCCCGCCCCCGCCCCCACCCGTTCCTGCGTCAGGCGATCAGCACCGGCGCCGGGGGGACCGGTCGACGGCCCAGCCGCCGGGCCACCACCCGGCGCAGCCGGGCCCAGAAGGCCCGCTCGTTCTCCACCCGCGGCGGGGCGCCGTCGGCGGCGCAGTGCACGAGCAGCGGCAGCCCGGCGTCCCGGGTCCACCCCGCGCCGGTCACCCGGGCCTTGAGCCGCCAGGCGCCCCGGGTCCGGCCGCCGTTCACCGTGGCGAAGTCGACCGTGGCGGTCACCCGGTGCCGGATCCGCAGGACGTCCCCCTCGGATACCCGCTCGGTGTCGACGGTGGCCGGCAGGAAGATCTCCTCCTGCGTCTCCCGGTGCCGGGCGACGAGGTCCACCCTGGGCCGGCCGGCGGGGGCGGCGCCGGGCGGCGGCTCGACGCCGTCCACCGGGAACACCGGCAGGTCCCGGCCGTCGGCGCCGAACCGCATCGGCGCGTCCCCGGCGTGGAGTTCGGCGTCGAAGGTGAGGGTGACCGTGCACCCCGAGACCGCCCAGCTCCCCACCGAAGCGTGCGCCCGGACGCCCGCCTCCCACTCGGCCAGCCGGCGCAGGTCGGCCACCCGCCCCTGTTCGGCGAGGGACGCGATGGCCCGCTGCAGCGGCGGCAGGCCGGCGGCGACGCCCGGGGCGAACCGCTCCCGGATGATCTGGCGGATCTCCCCGCCGACGTGCTCGATCCACTCCTGCGGGGCGTCGGTCATCCGGCGTCCGCGCAGCCGCTCCACCATCTCGTTGCGCAGCCACCGTCGGTGCAGCCGGTCGCGCAGGGCACCGGGCGGCACGTGGGCGTCGACGATGTCCAGCGCCTCGCGCAGGCCGGCGTAGTACTCGACCGGGTCGAGCCGGGTGGCGGTCACGTTGCCCGCGTCCACCCGCCGCTGGTGGTGGTAGCAGGTGTAGTCGGCCAGCACGCAGGTCCGCCCGGAGAGCAGGTACGCCCGCACCACCATGCGGTGGTCCTCCAGCCGGCGGGGCCACCCCTCGGCGAACCGCAGCCCGTGCTTGTCGAGGAACGCCCGGCGGAACAGCTTGTGGCAGGTCAGGCTGTCGATCAGCGGCGCGTTGGCCAGGGTGGCGTCGAACCGGTTCTTGCGGAACAGTTCGCGGGGGACGCTGCGCCGGTGCCCGGCCATCTTGCCGACCACGATGTCGGCGTCGTAGGTCCGGGCGCAGGCGTGGAGCCGTTCCAGCGCCTCGTCGGCGAACCAGTCGTCGTCGTCGGCGAAGAAGACGTACTCGCCCCGGGCCCGCTCCACGCCGACGTTGCGCGGCCGGGACGGCCACCCCGAGTTCTCCTGGTGCACCACGTGGATGTGCGGGTGGGTGGCGGCCAGCTCGTCCAGGCGCCGCGGGGTGTCGTCGGTCGAACCGTCGTCGACGAAGATCACTTCGAACTCGCCCGGCGGCAGCGACTGGCGCTCCAGCGACGTGACCAGGCCGTCGAGGTGCGGTCCGCAGTTGTGGGCGGGCACCACCACGCTCACCTTGGGACACTCCGCACCGACGACCATGTGATTCCCCCGATGTGATCGTTCCGGCTCCGCCCGGTCGCGACGCCGTCTCCCCATGGTGGACGCCTGACGGGCGTCTTCGGTTGCAGGTTCGTTACCAACAGTTCACCTGGTGGGAGTGGCACCTAGGGGGCCGGCTCGCCGGGGATCAGGGAATCGCCGGGGTCGCAGTCGGTCCCGGGGGCTGCCCCGACTGCCTACGCTGGGGGTCGTGACACTGCTCGCGACCGAGTCGCTGACCAAGACGTACGGAGGACGGGTCACCGCGTTGACCGACCTCACGGTGTCGGTCGAGCCGGGGATCATCGGGCTGGTCGGCGCCAATGGCGCCGGCAAGTCCACGCTCATCAAGATCCTGCTGGGCCTGCTCGCCCCGACCAGTGGTCGGGTCACCGTGCTCGGCCTCGACCCCACCACCGATCCCGCGGCCGTCCGCGCCCGGGTCGGTTACATGCCCGAACACGACGCCCTCCCGCCCGACCTCTCCGCCGCCGAGCTGGTCACCCACCTCGGCCGGATGAGCGGCCTGCCGCGGACGGTCGCCCGGGAACGCGCCTCCGAGGCGCTGCGCCACGTCGGGCTGCACGAGGAGCGCCACCGCGCCGTCGGTGGCTACTCCACCGGCATGAAACAGCGGGTCAAGCTGGCCCAGGCCCTCGTGCACGACCCGGACCTGCTGCTCCTCGACGAGCCGACCAACGGCCTCGACCCGGCGGGGCGGGACGCCATGCTGGCGCTCATCCACCGGATCGGCACCGAGTTCGGCATCTCCGTGCTGGTCTGCTCGCACCTGCTCGGCGAGGTGGAGCGGATCTGCGACACGCTGGTCGCCATCGACGGCGGCCGACTGCTGCGCGCCGACCGGGTCGCCGCGATGACCTCGGCCACCGACGTGCTCGCCGTCGAGGTGAGCGAGGGTACGGAGGAGCTCGCCGCCCGGCTCGCCGGGCTCGGCCTGCCGGTGTCCCGGGACGGCCGGCTGCTGCTCGTCCCGCTCGCCGACGACGCCACCTACGACCAGATCATCGGCGCGGTCGCCGAGCTGGACCTGCCGTTGCACCGGCTGGACCAGCGCCGGCACCGGGTGGCCGAACTCTTCGCGACGAGGGAGCCCAGCCATGTCTGAGCCGACCGGCGTCATCCACGACATCGGCTACCAGCGCTACACGGGTCCGCGGCTGGGCCGCCGGCACGTCTTCGGCGCGCTCTACGTACACGGCCTGCGGACCGCCTTCGGGCTGGGCCGCTCCGCCAAGGCGAAGATCTTTCCCTGGTTGGTCATGGGCATCGTGCTGGTGGTCGCCGCCGGCCTGACCGCCGTGCGGACCCAGACCGGCCAGGTGGTCATGACGTACGCGCAGTTCGCGGACGCGATGAGCTGGCTGGTCATCTTCTTCGTCGCGGTGGTCGGGCCGGAGCTGGTCTCCCGCGACCTGCTCAGCGGCGTGCTGCCGCTCTACTTCTCCCGGCCGCTGCCGCGGGGCGACTACGCCCTGGCCAAGCTCGGCGCGATGGTCAGCGCCCTCTGGCTGCTGCTCGGCGCGCCGCAGCTGGTGATGTTCCTCGGCGCGGCGTTCACCACCAAGGACGGGCTGCACGGGGTCTGGACCGAGCTGGGCGACCTGCTCCCCGGCCTGCTCTACGCGGCGCTGTGGGCGGTGGTCTTCGCCTCGGTCGGGCTGCTCATCGCCTCGCTCACCGGCAAGCGGGCGTTCGCGGCCGGCGGCATCGTGGCGGTGTTCCTGATGACCGCCCCGATCGTCGGCATCCTGTCGATCATGCCGTCCCGGACGGTCAACGAGCTGGCGATGCTCGGCTCGCCCACCGCCCTGATCCATGCTGTCGGCCAGTACACCCTCGGCGACCTGCTCGTACCCGGTGGACAGAACGAAGATCAGATCGGCGGCTTCGGGCCGGTCTACGTGGCCGTCGCCGTGCTGCTGGTGGCCGGCTGCGTCGCCCTGCTGCTGCTGCGATACCGGAAGGTGGCCGCCCGATGACCACGATCAGCGCGGAGCCGGCGGCCCCGACCACGCCCGCCGCCGCCCTCGACCTCGCCGGCGTCTCCCGCTGGTACGGCAACGTGGTGGCGGTCAACGACGTCACCATGCGGCTCGGGCCGGGGGTGACCGGCCTGCTCGGGCCGAACGGCGCGGGGAAGACCACCCTGCTGCACATGATGGCCGGCTTCCTCGCCCCGTCCCGGGGCGCGGTCACCCTGGACGGCGCGCCCACCTGGCGCAACCCGGCGGTCTACCGCCGGCTCGGCCTGGTCAGCGAGCGGGAGGCGGTGCACACCTTCCTCACCGCGTACGAGTTCGTGCTGGCCAGCGCGAAGCTGCACCGGCTGCCCGACCCGGAGGCGGCGGCCCGGCGGGCCATCGACCTGGTGGAGATGGCCGACGCGCAGGACCGGCGGATCGGCACGTACTCCAAGGGGATGCGGCAGCGCACCCGGGTGGCCGCCGCGCTCGTGCACGACCCGGACGTGCTGCTGCTGGACGAGCCGTTCAACGGGATGGACCCGCGCCAGCGGCTGCACATGATGGCCCTGCTGCACCGGCTCGGCGACGCCGGCCGGACCATCCTGTTCAGCTCGCACATCCTGGAGGAGGTCGAGCAGGTCTCCGGCACCGTGCAGGTGATGGTCGCCGGCCGGCTGGCCGCCTCGGGCGACTACCGGACCATCCGCCGGCTGATGACCAACCGGCCGCACGTGTTCCGGGTCCGTTCCACCGACGACCGGGCGCTCGCGGTCGCGCTGATCGCCGAGGAGTCGGTGACCGGGGTGGAGCTGGGCCGGGACGGGCTGACCGTCCGGGCCGGGGACTACGGCGCCTTCACCCGGGCGCTGCCGAAGATCGCGCTGGCCCGGGGCGTCCGGGTCCGGTCGCTGACGCCCGAGGACGAATCGCTGGAGAGCGTCTTCTCCTACCTGGTGGGGAGCTGACCCATGTCGACGGTTACCTGGATCACCGCGCGCGGACTCTTCGGCCGGCGCCGGTTCCTGCTGCTGCTCCCGCTGCCCGCGCTGCTGCTGGCGCTGGCGATCCTCTCCCGCTCGCTCGGCGTGGACCCGGGCCAGTGGGGCCCGCCGGTGCTGGTCGGCCTCGGGCTCGCCGTGGTGCTGCCGGTGGTCGCCCTGATCGTGGGCACCGGGGTGCTCGGCGCCGAGATCGACGACGGCACGGTGGTGCACATCCTCACCAAGCCGCTGCCGCGCTGGCAGATCGTGCTGCCGAAGCTGGTGGTGGCGGCCGGGGTCAGCGCGGTCACCGTCGCCGTCCCGCTCTACGTCGCGGGCGTGCTCGCCCATTCCGTACGCCTCGGACTGGCGCTCGCCGCCGCGTCCGCGCTGGGCGCGCTGGCGTACTCGGCGCTGTTCCTGGCGCTGAGCCTGCTCACCCGCCGGCCGGTGCTGCTCGGCCTGGTCTACGTGCTGATCTGGGAGGGGCTGCTGGGCCGGTTCGTGGACGGCACCAAGGTGCTCTCCATCCAGCAGTGGGTGATCGCGCTCGCCGACAAGATGGCCCCCACCGCCCTGCTCGGAACCACCGTCTCCGTGCCGGTCGCCGCGGTCCTCACCGGCCTGGTCGTGGTCGGCTTCACGGTGCTCGCCATCGACCGCCTCCGCTCCTTCAGCGTGGCCGGCGAAACGAGCTGAAAGGAAGGGCCCCTTCTTAACGCCTCCGGTAGAGGAAGGGGCCCCTCTTAACACTCCCGGTCCCGCCGTCGGCCGTGCCTCCCTGGCGGCGTGCGCGTTAAGAAGGGCCCCTGTTCTACGCCAGGCGTTAACAGGGGGCCCTTCCTTGCACCTCAGAAGGCGCAGGCGATGACGAGTTCGGGGGTGCGGTCGGGGAGAAGGTCGAGCTTGGCGATCCGACCGGCCGCGCGGAGGTCGTCGGCGACCAGGGTGAGCCGGTCGAGCAGGGCGGCCGGGCCGAGCGCCTCGGCCAGCGGCACCTCCGCCTTCATCGACAGCTTCCGTTCCGACTTGGCCCGGCGCACCTGACCCAACGCGTCCGCGGCCAGCCGCAGCAGCTCCGGGTCACCCGGCCCCTGCACCGCCCGGCCCACCTCGTACGTGGTGGGCCAGGTCGCCCGGTGCACCGAGCCGTACCGCCACCAGGACCAGACCTCCTCGGTGACGAAGGGCAGCACCGGCGCGAAGAGCCGCAGCTGCACCGACAGCGCGGTCGCCAGCGCCGCCCGGGCCGAGTCGGCCCCCGGCCCGGTGCCGTAGGCGCGCTCCTTCACCAGCTCGATGTAGTCGTCGCAGAACCGCCAGAAGAACGCCTCCGTGGCCATCAGGGCGGCCGTGTGGTCGTACCCGTCGAAGGCGGTGGTCGCGGCGGCGACCACGCCGGAGAGCTCGGCGAGCATGGCGGTGTCCAGCGGTTCCGTCGCCGGCGCGCGCAGCGCGTCGGCGGCCCCCAGCCCGAGGGCGAACTTCGACGCGTTGAGCAGCTTGGTGGCGAGCCGCCGCCCCACCTTGATCTGCGCCGGGTCGAAGGAGAGGTCCATGCCGGGCTTGCCGTTGGCCGCCCAGTAGCGGACCGCGTCCGAGCCGTGCTGCTCCAGCAACCCCATCGGGGTCACCACGTTCCCCTTGGACTTGGACATCTTCTTCCGGTCCGGGTCCAGGATCCAGCCGGAGAGTTCCACGTCCCGCCACGGCAGCACGCCGAACTCCAGGTGCGAGCGGAGCACGGTGGAGAAGAGCCAGGTCCGGATGATGTCGTGCCCCTGCGGGCGCAGGTCCATCGGGAAGACCCGGCGGAACAGGTCCGGGTCGGTCTCCCAGCCGCCGACTATCTGCGGGGTCAGCGACGAGGTGGCCCAGGTGTCCAGCACGTCCGGGTCGCCGACGAAGCCACCCGGCACCCCGCGCCGCGCCTCCTCGTAGCCGGGCGGCGGCTCGCTCGACGGGTCGACCGGGAGCATCGACTCGTCCGGCGTGAGAGGGTGGGACCAGTCCGGCTCGCCAGTGTCGTCGAGCCGGTACCACACCGGCACCGGCACGCCGAAGAACCGCTGCCGGCTGACCAGCCAGTCGCCGGTCAGGCCGCCCACCCAGTGCTCGTAGCGGTGCCGCATGTGCTCCGGCACCCAGCGCAGCTCCCGCCCCCGGGCCAGCAGCTCCTCCCGCAGGCCGGCGTCCCGGCCGCCGTTGCGCAGGTACCACTGCCGGGTGGAGACGATCTCCAGGGGCCGGTCGCCGCGCTCGTAGAACTTGACCGGATGGGTGATCGGGCGCGGTTCGCCGACCAGGTCGCCGGCGTCGGCCAGCAGCGCCACGACCGTCCGCCGGGCGCCGTTCACGGTCTGCCCGGCCAGCGCCGCGTACGGCTCGGCCGGCACGCCGGCCGGCGCCTCGGGCAGCAGCCGGCCGTCCCGGCCGATCACCACCCGGGTGTCCAACTCCAGGTCCCGCCACCAGGTCACGTCGGCCAGGTCGCCGAAGGTGCAGACCATCGCGATGCCGGTGCCCTTGGCCGGGTCCGCCAGCGGGTGCGCGCGCACCGGCACCTCGACCCCGAAGACCGGGGTACGCACCGACCTGCCGACCAGGTCCGCGTACCGCTCGTCGCCGGGCTGGCAGACCAGCGCCACGCAGGCCGGCAGCAGCTCCGGCCGGGTGGTGTCGATCAGCACGTCCCGGCCGTCCGGCGCGTGGAACCGCAGCCGGTGGTACGCGCCGGGGCGCTCCCGGTCCTCCAGCTCCGCCTGGGCGACCGCGGTGGCGAACCCGACGTCCCAGAGCGTCGGCGCCTCGGCCTGGTACGCCTCGCCCCGGGCCAGGTTGCGCAGGAACGCCCGCTGGCTGGTCGCCCGGGCCACCCGCCCGATCGTGTTGTACGTCAGCGACCAGTCCACCGACAGCCCGAGCCGCCGCCACAGCGCCTCGAAGACCTGCTCGTCCTCCACCGTGAGCAGCTCGCACAGCTCGATGAAGTTGCGCCGGGAGATCGTGGTCGGGTCTTTCCGGGCCTCGTCGGTCACCGGAGTGGCCGGCGGCCGCCAGTCCGGGTCGTACGGCAGGGCCGGGTCGGGGCGCACCCCGTACACGTTCTGCACCCGGCGCTCGGTGGGCAGGCCGTTGTCGTCCCAGCCCATCGGGTAGAAGACGGTGCGGCCGCGCATCCGCTGGAACCGGGCCACCGCGTCGGTGTGCGTGTACGAGAAGACGTGCCCCATGTGCAGCTCGCCCGATACGGTCGGCGGCGGGGTGTCGATGGCGTACACGTCGGACCGCTCCTTGCTCCGGTCGAACGCGTAGGTCCCGTCCTCCTGCCAGCGGCGCGCCCAGGTCTCCTCGATGCCGTCCAGGGTGGGACGTTCGGGGACGCCGGCGCGGGCCGTCCTCGCCGTATCGGTCATCGCCCGATCGTAGGCATCCGGTGACGGATCGCTCCACAGCTTTGCCCGCCGCGGCCGTCGCGTCGCGACGCGGCCGGTGCCGCGGTGCGACCCGACGGCCGGCGGGGCGGTCAGCGGGCGATCAGGCCGGTCCCCGGGCCCCGGGTGGCGAGCTGGAAGTAGCCGGGGCCCTGGGACGCGTTGACCCGGGCCAGGATGGTGGAGACCGGGGCGTAGTGGTTGTGCTCGTCCGCGTTGGTGCACGGGCCCGAGCCGGGGTCGCCGTCGGAGAGGATGCCCAGCGCCTTGCCGTCGGACTCGGTGAAGAGTGGGCCGCCGCTGTCGCCCGCGCGGGCGCAGATCCGCACGTCGATGCCGCCGCCGGACTTGCCGTCGATCTCGCCGCACCGGGTGCCGGGCAGGTAGCCGGCGCCGGCGCCGGAGTCGACGTACACCTCGCCGGACTTCGGCGTGTAGGCGGAGCCGGTCGCGCAGACCACCCAGCCGAGCTGGATCGCGCTGTACGGCACGTACCCGGTGATCGACACGTCCCGGCTGGTGGTGCAGTTCGGGTTGTCGGCCACGCACCAGTAGTTGACCAGGCTCGGGCCGGCGGCGGCCGGGTACTTCCAGCGGTCCAGCGCCCCGGCCTGGTACGGCATGATCGCGTAGTCGTTCGGGTAGGCGTTCTCGGCCAGCACCGGGGCGGTCGACTCGACCGAGACCGGCACCTTCGGCCCGAGGAACTGGTGCCACGTGGTGTCGACGTGCTGGTGCCGGCCGCCGACCACGCAGTGCCCGGCGGTCAGGACGTACCACTTCCCGATCCGGGAGCGGAGGTTGAAGCCGACCGTGCAGCCGCCGACCGTGCCGTCGTCGCGCGGCACGTCCAGCCGGATGCCGCCGCGCATCGGCGCCTGCGCGCAGTAGCGCGGGTCGCACGCCTTCGGCACCACGCCCGCCGGGCGGGGCCGGGCCGTCGCGGGTACGCCGGCGGCGGCGAGCGCCTCGGCCAGGCGGCTGTCCGCGGCGGTGATCCGCCCCCCGGTGAGCACCGCCAGCGCGTTGCGCCGCAGGTCCACCACCACGTCCTCGCCCGGGGTTCCGCCGAGTGCCGCGGCCAGCCGGTCGGCGGCGTCGGTGAGCCGGTGCAGCGAGTGCCGTACCGCCACCACCCGCACGTGCGCGGCGTCGGGCGCGCCGGCGACGGCCGCGCGCACGGCGGCCGGGTCGGTGGCCGCGACGACCAGCACCCCGCCGGCCGTCTGGTCCAGCCACATGCCCCCGTACGTGTCGGGCTGGTCGGCGGCCAGCCGGTCGGCGAGCGGGCCGGAGAACTCCTGCAGGGCGAGCCGCCGGGCGGCCTCGGTCGCCGAGACGCCGTAGCGCTCGCGCAGGTAGCCGACGGAGGCGGGAGCGGCCGCGGCCACCTGGGCGGCCGGGCGGGCGGCGCTGGCCGCGGCGGCGGCGGACGACGCGGGGCGGCCACCGGTGCTGGTGCGGGTGCCCCGGCCGCCGGGACCGGCGGCCTGCGCGCCGGCCGTCGGGTCGTCCACTGGGGCGGCGAGGGCCGGC
>NZ_JBSGJR010000182.1:0-11247 GCF_053605645.1 Micromonospora sp. NPDC003776 | reverse complement strand
CCCGCGCGTGGTGTCACCTCCCCGGGCCCCCCCCCCCCCCCTCCCCCGGGCGGCCCGGCGGGGGGCCCCCCCCCCCGGCCCCGGTGCCGTGTGGTCGGCCTGGACGAGAACTCGGCCCGGCCGGGTGCAAGCTCTTTCCGGAACCGGTACGGAGCGAGACGTGGCCTTCGATCGGCTGCGCGACGAACGCTCAGCCATGCCCTTGGTGATCTCGGGCGAGCATCTGTCCGAGCGCCACCGGCAGTTCCTCATCATCGCGCTCGGCGAGCTGATCCTGGTTACCGGACGGGGTCGCCGCGTTCGCCGTCGATTGCGACGGCGTGCTGCTGTGAGCGCTTGAGCAAGTCCTGGCCGATGCGATTACCGCGGGACCCGGTCCGCCTCGCACGATCGGCGTCATACGCCCACCTGACCATGGTGGCCGGCGTGGTCGCTGCAGCCGTCGGCGATGAACTTGTCATCGCCCACCCACCCACTCGGGCACACCCCACCGGCCGGAATCGAGTCGTCGGCGGCGGACCCCGCGCAGCACCTGACCGGTGTCAGATGCTGGGTGAAGTAGCGAGGACCAAATAGTCCAGCAAAGAGTGCCCCGCCGATGATCTCGCGGATATCGCAGGCGTTCGACCAAGCTGGCGGCGCACCGTCCGTCATTGACCGTCGCGACGTAATGCCGGAAGGACTCCAGGGTCCCATCAGCCATGGACATTATCTGGGGCGCCGCTGGATACACTTGACCGATGGGCGACGAGCAGGTGGCTGGGCCGACGAAGCCGCGGAGGATCAGCCAACGGGGCATCGCGACGCGAGAGAGGATCCTCGAGGCGGCGAACCGGCTGATGTTCGTGCGCGGAGTGAACGCGACGACCCTTGACGACGTCCGCGAGGCAAGCCAGACCAGCAAGTCTCAGCTCTACCACCACTTCGCCGACAAGCAGGAGCTCGTGCGCGCGTTGGTCAAATATCGAGGCGCGCTGGTGCTTCAGCGCGAGCGCGGAGGGCTCGAAAGACTGAGATCGTTCTCCGGGCTGGTCCGATGGCGTAACGCGCTGGTCAAGGCCAACTCACTGAACAACGGCAGATACGGGTGCGGCCTCGGGTCGATGGCTGTCGAGCTGTCCGATCAAGATGAGCAGGCTCGATCGACGCTGTTGGAGACGTTCGCCGCCTGGGAAAAGCTGATCAGTGATGGCCTGCACCGGATGCGGGACGGCGGTGCACTTCGCCAGGACGCCGACCCGGAGAAGCTGGCCACGGGGTTGATGGCAGCTTTGCAAGGCGGCTACCTGCTGGCGAACGCTGCGCACAACGTCGCACCCATGGAAGTTGCCCTGGACATGGCACTGGATCACATCAAATCGTTCCTCTCGGAGCCCTCTGGCGAGCCAACCCGAGGCCCCCGCGCCACAACATCGTGAGGCCCGACAAGGCTCGTCCGAGGGGCCTCCGCCGCGCGGCCCGGTTGTCTCAGCCACCGGCCGTCCCCAGCGCCGACTCGGCAGCAGCACGATCGGAGTAGCCGGGGTGCCGGCGGTCGACCAGATCGGCATAGGTGGTCGTTCGCGAGAGGTAGTCGACCACAAAGGGGCAGATCGCAGTGACCGTGCCCTCGCGGGCGCGGATCTCGTCGAGCACTCGCCGCACCATGGCGGCCGCCACGCCCTGGTGTTGATGACTCGACTCGACTTCGGTGTGCCGCAGGGCGTACCGGTTGGGCTTCAGGTGGGTGTAGTAGAGCCAGCCGACCAGCTCGTTGTTGCGGTAGAGCTCAAAGCGGCCGTGATCGACGCTGTCGATCAGCTTCTCGCCTACCTGTCCTTCACTGCTCATCGGGTCACCCCTTCAAGGTGTCGTCACGCCGCGCGATCAGACATGTCCCGTTCTGGACCGTGAAGTCGAAGTACGGTGTTCGGCTCGCCGTGCACCGGCGGTGTGCCGTACGGGTTGCGTGCGGCGACAGCAGTGAAGAGGGTGGCGACGATGGCGAGTCCGCCGTATCCGAGGGCGATGTGCGGTAGCGAGAAGGTGTTCGACAGTTCCCCGGAGATGAGGCTGGGGAAGGCGGCCCCGCTGTAGCAGATCAGATAGATCGCGCTGAAGATCGGCGCCCGGTCGGCCAGGGTGCTGTCGTGCAGCAGGCCGCGGGTGGCGGCGCTGATGGCGATGCCTTGACCGGCGCCGGCCACGATGGTCGCGGCGATGAACAGCGCCAGCGTACCGACGGTGATCGCGGTGATGATGCCGATCCATCCGGCCAGGAAGGTGATCATGCCGATTCGTTGGGCCGCCGCTGATGTGAACCGGCCGCCGAGGGGCGCGCCGAGAACGCTGGGGGCCATGTAGGCGGCGAACACCAGCCCGAGGATGAGCGGACTGTGGGTGTAAAGCTGATCTTCGACCAGCGCGGGCACGAAGGCCTGGTAGAAAGCTCCCGTCGCCCAGGTGGCCAGGAACAACGCTGCCGCGACAGGGAGCAGATGCCTGACCCTGACCGGCACGCGGACCCGGGGTAGGAGCGCTCGCCACGCGCCCGGCATCGGCTGTGCGGTTTCCGGGCTGATGACGATGAGTGCGGCAGATAGTACGAGGAGACCGGCGCAAACCAGGTAGATGAGGTCGCGTGGCCACGGGCCGAACTGCACCAGGGCGCCGGAGGCGATGGCGCCGAGGGTGAGGCCGAGCATTGGTCCCTGACTGGAGAAGACGGAGGCCAACCATTCCGGCCTGGTGGGTGCGGCGTCGACGATGTACGAGGTGAGGCTGCTGCTGGCCAACCCGGTACCGACGCCCATCAGTAGCCGACCGGCCAGCAGGGTACCGATGTCGTGCACGCTCAGCAGCAGCACACAGCCCAGCAGGAGCAGGCCGAGGCTGGCGATCGCGGTGAGCCGTCGGCCCAGATGATTGGACAGCCGCCCCAGCACCAACAGTGCGGCGATAGTGCCGACGGCGGTGGTGACGACAGCCATTGAGATGCCGGCGTTGGTGAACCCGTCCTCGGCGCGGTAGACGTTGAACAGGGGGATCGGCGCGGCCGACGCGGCAAACGCGGCTACCAGGGAGACCACCGCGGATAAGAACGCCAGCCGCAGTGTTCTGCACTGGCGACCCTGGCGGATCGCCGCTGCACTGTTTTGCATCGATGCGTGCCTTTCTCTTGGTCTGAACCGCCCCAGAGTTTCTGGAAGCTTCGGGTGGGTGCGCGCACCAGCCACTCGACGAGTCCGCTGCGGCCTTCCGTACGAGTCGTGTGACCCTGACCAGGTAGCTGACGCTGATCCACGAGGGCCCGGTTGTTGCCTCCGAGTCCTGTGCGGACGAGCGCGGATGATCGCCTTTTCCTTGGCCCGCTCGGCCAGGTTGAGGGCGCCGACGGCGTCGTCGAGGACCATGACGTTGCCGATGTGGCGTCAAGCCAGATGGCTGCGACCCGGGGTAACTCCCGGGTGCTCCGGGTCGATGAGGTCGGCGTACTGGGGGTGGTGCTCGATGAAGTTGCGCACGATCGGGCACGTGATGGTGATCGTCTTGCCTTGCCCGCGCACGTCGTCCAGGACGCGTCGGATCAGCTCGGTGGCGATGCCCTGTTTGCGGAACTCGGGGAGCACCGAGGTGGCCAGCAGGACGAGTCGGTCGTCTCCGGCGACCTTGTAGGTCAGCCCGGCCGCCTCTCGGTCCCCGACGATGCCGTCGTAGATGCCGAGTTTCTCGTCGTTGACGACATGGAAGTCAAACGCGGGGGCGTGAGGATCGCCGGTTACCTCGTCGGCGAGGACGGCCTGGTCCTGGCTGAGGGTGCCCTTCTCGTCGGGGTCTCCGGCCCCGTTGGAGTACTCGAAGGCGTAGCGGGTCGGCTTGCTCGCGTCGGTCATGGGGGCTGCGCCCTCGTTGATGGTCATCGGATCTCCCGGGTCGTGGCGGTAGTCGTACTCGCCCAGCCGCATGTCGTCGACGGGGGGCGAGGGCAAAGCCGCCGACGGAGGTCTCGCTCTTGCGGGGGGTCGTTCTCGTGCTTGGGCTACAAGCGGACGCGGATGATCGTCTTGCCGTCGATCCGTTCGGTCGGGTTGAAGGCGGCGGAGTCGACGGTCGTGACGTTGCCGATGTTCGTCCGCAGCCGGCCATCCCTGACCCGCTGGACGACCTCACCCACATACGCGCGATCGGCCTCGACAGAGAAATCGACCATCACCTGGAAACGGCCCTGCGCGAACAGTCCTGCCACTCGCTGACCACGCCAGCTACCTCATCGGGCCGCGTCAGCTCACGCCGGGTGAATCCCGACGCATGCACCCCTCAACGAGGACATCCTTCCCCCGTCGGCTTCGCCGCCGGTCCCTTCGCCAGCGTCATCCCGGCCGTTCCTGCCGCCCCATGCGTCACAACAGTCGCTTCATTGGACGCCTCTCTGTATCCCTGGTTCGCCGACACGGCACTTCACTCTCCGCGCTTGTCGACGACAGGCGCCGGTGACCATCGCACACCCTAGCCCTAACGGACTCTTGGGTCCAACTTCGGCCCTGACGTTGAGCGAGTTCAGCCGAGGGCATGTTGAGTCTGAGCGCCTCTCCTTGCTGCATGTAGCGCGCCAAGGCGATGCTTCACGAAGGCCGAGCGGTGCTGGCAACAAACGGCGAACTGGACTATCTGGTCCGGCAGAGGCTAGGCTCGGAAGGTACTCGCCCATGAGGTGATACGTCCGCCCACAGCCCCGCTCAAACTGCGGCTCGTGCTGCCAAAGCCGGGTATCTCAACCATCACACCAAGATCTTTAGGAAGGCACGGCTGATGAAAACCGATCGGGATCGTGTCGTCGCATCCGCCCGAGCTGTCCTTCCGGCCACTGAGCGCCGACGCACGGACATGGCCACCCGCGGCTTCACCTTCGTCGCCGATGAACCGCACAACGGGGCACTCGGCGAAGGCCCGACCCCGACGGAGTACCTGCTGATGGCGCTCGCGTCGTGCACTGCTCAGACACTGCGGCAGTACGTCGACTACAAGTACGACACCGCCGGTGACATCACCGTCGAGATCGACTACCACGAACCCGAGCCGGAAGGCGCAGAGCGCCACCTGCAGCGCACGATCACGCTGAGCGAAGAACCTGACCCCGACGACTTGAAGGTGATGCATGACATCGCCGAGAAGTCCCCAGTGACCCTGCTGATCCAGTTCGCGTGGAGCGTGAGGACCGAGTTCGTCGGGCCGCGCTGACATCAGGCCGCTTGCTGCTCGGCCATCACAGCCGAGCAGCAAGCGGCTGTCGTTCCGCAGCACAGAACAGAGCGGGTGCGATCGGCTCGGTGACGGGTGGAGCATCTGCCGAGCAGGACGAACTTGTCGGAGGTCATGCCGTCGGGAACCGCAGCCCGTGGCTCTGCAACGCCTCACCCGTGCCCGTACGAGGCCGCGGTAACGAACAGACGCCGCGCATCAGGTACAGCGGCGCCCGCAGAATGTCTCCTGCGCCTACGGCGGCCAGGACGCCGAGCAACTCGTCGGCCTGCTTCGTACTGTCAATCAGTTCGGGCAGGATCGGCGCGACAAACACGGGTGGGGTGAGGCCGGCGTCGCGCATGGCTCGCAGCCGAGCTCGACGTCGACGCGGTGAGCTGCTACAGCGAGCTGATCCAGGCCACGGCCTGGCCGCGCTGGCCCTGCCGGCCGGCGCTCGATGACCGCTACGGCCGCAGGCGAATTTTCCTCTTGGGCATCGCGGGTCGATCATGTGCGCGGCCGTCCCCCACCCTGAGCTCACTGATCGTCGCCCGCAACCTGCAGGGCATCGACGGGCCTCATCGCTCTCTCCGCCGCCGGCCACGGTTGGGGCAGCGCGATCAGTACTGAACCGAGGGATCACGTGCCCGGATTGCCGCCCGTGATCTGGCTATCCATGCTGGCCTGGCCAGCGGAAGGTGACGTGTGACCGAGACCAAGATGAGCGACCGAACGATCTGGATGCGGGATCTATCCGCACCGCTGCGCGCCTTTCTGCAAACCGAGTCCGGCAGCGCCGGCGTGCTCGCGTCCGCCATCGTCGCCGCACTGCTGTGGGCCAACATCGACCTCGACTCCTACGAGGCCGTCTGGCACACCCAACTGTCCCTGCGCCTCGGGCACCTCGAGCTCTCCCGCGACCTGCACACCTGGATCAACAGCGGCTTGATGACGCTGTTCTTCCTGGTCGTCGGCCTTGAGGCGCGGCGCGAGTTCGACCTCAGCGACCTACGCGACCGGCGACGTTTCGTGCTGCCGAGCGTGGCGGGGCTGATCGGCATGCTGATCCCGGTGCTGATCTTCCTGCTGATCAACCACGGCGGGCCGGGCACACATGGCTGGGGCGTGGCCATGTCGACCGACACCGCCCTCGCGTTGGGCATGCTGGCGCTGCTCGGCCGGGGCGTGCCCGACCGGGTCCGGATCTTCCTGCTCACTGTGTTCGTGGTCGACGACTTGATCGCACTCATCGTCATCGCCCTGGTCTACAGCGACGACATCAAGATGATGCCCGTCGTCGTGGCCGTGGCGGCGTTCGCGGTCATGCTGGCCATCCGCGCAGCCGGCGTCCGGCGTGGCTCGGCGTACGTGCCGGTCGCCATCGTCATGTGGGGCGCACTGCTGGTCAGCGGAGTCGACCGAGTGGTGGCCGGACTAGCCATCGGGCTGACCGCATTCGCCTACTCTCCTGGCCGAGCTGAGCTCGAGCAGGTCAGCGGGCTGTTCCGCTCGTTCCGCGAGCAGCCGACCCCCAAGCTCGCCCGTTCGGCGTCAATCGGCCTCGCCAACACACTATCGCCCAACGACCGCCTTCAGCGCATCTACCACCCTTGGTCCAGCTACGTCATCGTGCCGCTGTTCGGCCTGGCCAACGCTGGCATCAGTATCGACCGTCCGTTCCTGACCCAGGTGTTCGCATCGCCTGTCACCTGGGGCGTGCTGCTCGGGTATGTCGTCGGCAAGCCGCTCGCCGTGATCGGCACCTCGGCCGGGCTCACCTGGGTCTCACACGGCCGCATCCGTCCAGCCGTGGGCTGGGCGGGCGTGCTCGGCAGCGGCACGATCGCCGGTGTCAGCTTCACGGTGTCGCTGTTGATCGCCAGCCTGGCCTTCACCGGCGACCAACTGGCCGAGGCCAAAGTCGGGGTGCTCAGCGCCGCGATCGTATCCTCAGCGCTGACCTGGACCGCGTTCCGCGTCACCAACATGCTGCCGAAGGACACGCGAATCCGGGCGCTCTTCGGCGACACGACGGAGCTGGTCGACCTCATTCCAGCGGTCGACGAGAAGCGGGACCACATCCGCGGCCCAGCCGACGCGCCGGTAACGCTGGTGCAGTACGGCGACTTCCAGTGCCCGTACTGCGGGAAAGCCGAGCCGGTGGTCCGGCAGTTGCTGGGCCACGCCGACCTGCGTTTCGTGTGGCGTCACCTGCCTCTTTCAGACGTACACCCGCAAGCCTGGCTAGCAGCCGAGGCTGCCGAAGCAGCGGCTGCTCAGGGCAAGTTCTGGCAGATGCACGACCTTCTGCTGGACCACCAGGACAAGCTGAACATTACTGATCTGATCAAATACGCTGGGGACCTCGGTCTGGATCAGCAGCGCTTCCACGAAGATCTGATGAGCCAGGCCCATGCGGGCTGCATCGAAGGCGACATCGACTCGGCGGACAACAGCGGAGTGTCCGGCACCCCGACGTTCTTCATCAACGGCCGCCGCCATTACGGCGCCTACGACATCACGGCCTTGACCGCCGCCATCCGTATGGCCCGAGCCCGGGCCCGCCTCGGCCGCGAGGCATCGGCGACCCGTGAATAAGCGTCCGTTGGCGTTGAACAATTCTTGGCGAATCGCCCAGGGGCTGACCGTCGACTCGTTCGAGCTGCATGGATCCGGAGAACGACTCCACCACGCTGTTGTCGTAGCAGTCATCGATAGAGCGCATGGAGTCGGGCGTCGGCGCAGCACCACCTACTGCGGCGTGGCCACCAGTTCCGCCTTGGCACCACGGCGGACCAGCCACCGGGTTGGCCGCCAAGCGGCAAAGAAGCCGATGATCGACCCGATCTGGACAATGAACCAGAACACCGGATTACCGGGATCCAGGGTCTCGTCGAAAACCATAAATTCCATCAGCGCCAGCCAACCTAATAGGGCGAACTCGAAGACGGACACGCTCAGTAGGTCCCCCTTGAGAAATATCCGTATTGCGGCCCACGCTCTTTGACCACCCGTGCCGGCTCCAGCGAAGAAGCGAAACACAAGGCCTACCGCCGCTGCAGCTAGATAGTCACCGATGAACTCGGGCCACAATCTCTTGCCGAACATTTCTAGACTCAGGCCGGAGACGACCAAAGTGGCAATGATGGCACCCAGAACGCAGTGCGTCGCGCAATGCAAGGTTTCGATCGTCGTGACAGCATGTCGCGACCTTTTAGGCGGCGTGCCGTGCCGCATAAGCCATCGGGGAGACTGAGGTCTACCCCACCGTCCGTAGGTCAGGATGGCAGCGGGGCCAAAGTAGAGCGCGGTTGCCGGCCAGACAATCTCCATGACCTTGGCCGGCTGACGGTATCGAAGGACAAAGAGGTCAGCAACGATGACGACGGTGCTGACAAGGCCCACAACGAGCACAACCCACGAGAGCACCACGAGCCATGTCGGTTGCAGAGCCATCTCCTTCTCATTCCGGGACACTCAACGCAATGCTGGCGACGGCTATGACGAGCTCGACCATCGCGCGCGCAACGGCGCCCGGGTCAAGAAAGGTCCCGTACCGCGCGGCGGTTCCATAGCGCACGCCCGGTACGCCAGCAGAAACCCGCGGCGGGCACGACCAGGGCGACACTCGGCGTACCTGTGACAACACGTGCGGTTAACACGGTCCAATCACGCTAACAGAAGACATCTGCCTCACGCCCAACTCTCACGGGACGCCTGCCAGCGTCTCGACGCCCACCTCTGCTGTCATCTGGCGAAGTGCCGCCGCACAGGCCCAGCCGAACGGCGCCTCACGCCGTCCCCGAGCACCACCCCGGCCAACACCACCACGACGAGCGTGGTGACCAGCACGGGAGGCCAGCCGCCGACCCACGGTGCCGCGACCGCCAGCAGCAGCAGACCAAGCACCCGGTGCCACGGGACGAAGCTGAGGATCCGTAAGATGAACACGGCGCGCCCGAGCAGGAACAACGCGGGGCCGCCGACGATCAGGGCGATCCAGCGCGCCGGCGTGTCGCCGGTGGACCGCTCGATGACCAGGTCGAAACCGGCAGCGGTGCAGACGATGCCGGCCACCATCCCCAGATGGGTGTACGGTGCCAGCCGCGCCGCCCGCCGAAGCAGCGGAGCGGACGTCACCCGCGCGATGGGAACCGCCCCCAACGCGAAGATCTGCCAGAGCAGCAGCATCGTGAGGAAGGCTGCCAAGAAGGCGGCAAGCCGTGCCCGCTCGAAGTCCGCGCTGCTGACCTTCAGGGTCGGTAACAGGATGATGTCGCCAAGCGCCAGGATGACGAACTGCTGGTACCGCTCCCCCAGGTGCTCCGCCGTCTTCTCGTACTGTCTCAGCGGCACCCGGCCGAGCCAGGGCGTGGGATAGCGCGCGGCAGCCGCGACGTAGTCGATCGCCACCGCTAATGACAAGAGCACCCAACGCAGCCCGTCCGGACGCCGGGCCCCGACGATCCAGAAGACCCCGGAGATCAGGAACCAGAAGAGGAAGCGCGCCGCACGCTCCTCGGCCTGAAGGCGTTGCTTGTGCAACACGGTAACCAGCACCAGACCCCGCACCAAGTGCGGGGTGACGTATCCAGCGGCGAAGACCAGCGCGTGTGTTGGGGAGGCCAGCGCCGACGCCATCACCAAGGAACCGAGCATGGTCACCATCAGGATGGCCTGGATCGGACGCTGATCAGGGTCGTAGAAGTCGGTGGTGGTCGTGGTGACCGACCAGGTCCACCAGACCGCCATCAGCATGAGCACGACCGGCCCGACACCAGCCCATGAGTCCCGCTCGGCGATCAGCATCGAGGTCAGTGCAAGGGCGGCCACGAAGACGACGTCGAAGAGCAGTTCCAGCAGCGTCGCCCGCGTCGACCCGCTCGGTCGGCGCACCAGCTCGGTGCTGCCTCCGCTCGTCATCCCAGCCTCGGCCGCCCATCGCACCCGGTCACTGGCAACTCCGGCACTGCATTCGCGCGCCGGGCGTCGGGCCTCCCGGACGTTGCATCCCGGAGAATTTTCTGTGCCGCCGGGTGGTCCGTCTCTGGATCGGCAATTCCGGCCAACGGCCGGATTACCTGCCAGATCCGATTTGATGATCTCCGGCATTCCTGCCTGGCGCTCCTGCTCAACCTCGGCCACCCGCCCGCAAATGCAACCCGGTGCAACCGGCGTCTTTCCCTGGTCAGGTGCTGGTGGGCGCGGCAGGTCCGAACCGGCGACCCCTCGCCGTTGGAGTTCTGAACGCCTCAGGTCCGGGTACGCCTGACGCCTCGAGCTGTCATCTGCCCGCGCCCTGCCGCTGCTGTCCCTGTCCATTGCTGCTGTCGGCGCTTCTGCCGACAGCCCCGCCAGCGCGCTTCCTGCTCGGAAGGGGCAAGGAGTTGCCGAAGTCCCGCAGGCGGCTGCCCAGCCCTCAAATAATGCGGGAACGAGCGTTCGGCGCATCCGCGGAAGTAGGCCGGTGGGCTGAGCGAATGCGGTCGGAAGGAGCAGCCGTCGGATGAGCACGATGCGCGCCGTGAGAGCTCACACCAGGGGCGGCCCGGAGCAACTCGTGTACGAGGAGGCGCCGCGGCCCGAGCCGGGGCCCGGTGAGGTGTTGGTGGCGGTGAAGGCGGCTTCCATGACACCCACCGAACTCACGTGGTCGGCAACCTGGACGCACAGCTTGGACGGGAAAGGGCCCGAGCGCACCCCGATCATCCCGTCGCACGAGTTCTCCGGTGTGGTGGTGGCGTCCGGGGCGGGAGTGGAAAGCCCCGCCGAGGGGGAGGCCGTCTACGGGTTGATCCCTTTCACCCGCGATGGCGCGGCCGCCGAGTACGTCGCCCTGCCCGCGGACGTCCTGGCGGCCAAACCCGCAAGCGTTGACCACGACCACGCCGCGGCGCTCCCCCTGGCCGCGTTGACTGCCTGGCAGGCGCTGGTAGACCACGCCGACCTCCAGGCCGGCCAGCACGTGCTGGTACAGGGCGGCGCCGGCCGTCCATGGTCAGCGTGCTGCCGGCGATGGCGCCGTCC
>NZ_JBSGJR010000181.1:0-11250 GCF_053605645.1 Micromonospora sp. NPDC003776 | reverse complement strand
CGCCGAGCGCTTCATCGCCACCCTGCAAGGCTGAAACATCTTCAGAGCAGTTCCCGGAGGAGGGGTTCATAGTGGGAGCAACCAAGGCGGTCACGTCCGGCGTTCGTGCAGCTCAGCGCGCATGGCCGGGTCGGGGTGCCAGCGGCCCGGCCGGCCGGGCGGAGCCGGGGCGTCCGGCTTTCAGCCGCCCTCCGTATGATGCTTGCCCTACAGCAATAGTCCTCGGAGGATGAGCATGCCGCACGGGCCCGGACAGGTGGCGCGCGCACTGCGCGCGGCGCCGCCCGACCAGTTGGCGGAGACCGCCGACCGGGCGCTCCGTACGGCGCTCGGCGCCTCACGGGCCGAGGTCTTCATCGCAGACTACCGGTTCAGCGGCCTCTGGCCGGTGCTCGACCCGGACCTGCCCGAGGGCGGCTCGCTGACCCGCCAGGGCGTGGCGCAGCGCTGCTTCAGCAGCCAGCAACCGGTGCTCGACGCCGGCGAGGACGGCCGCTGCCGTGCCTACCTGCCGCTGTCGGTCTGGGGGGAGCGGCTCGGGGTGCTGCTGGTCGAGCTGCCGGGGTCGCCGGCCGCGCCGGCCGTCGAGGCGATGCGGGACGCGGCGGACGAGCTGGCGGTCGCGCTGCGCGCCGCCGACCGGGAGACCGACCGCTACCGGCGGGTCCGCCGGCGGGAACGGCTCAGCATGGCCGCCGAGATGCAGTGGGACCTGCTGCCCGGCCGCAGCGTCACCCATGGCGACTTCGTGCTGGCGGGACAGCTGGAACCGGCGTACACGATCGGCGGTGACCACTTCGACTGGTCGGTGGACGGGGACCGGCTCACCCTGACGGTGCTCAACGGCACCGGCAGCGGCCTGGCCGCCTCCATGCTGACCGCGGTCACCGTGAACGCCATGCGCAACGCCCGGCGCTCGGGCGGCAGCCTGGTGGAGCAGGCCGAGCTGGCCTCGGACACGATCTTCTACCAGCACCGGGGGAGCCGGCACGTGGCGACGCTGCTGCTGGAGCTGGACACCCGGCGCGGGGTGGTGCGGGCGGTGGACGCCGGGTCACCGCACGTGCTGCGGCTGCGTGGCGGCACGGTCAGCCCGATCGCGCTGGAGCAGCAGCTGCCGCTGGGCATGTTCGCCGAGACCAGGTACGACGTGCAGGAGTTCGCCGTCCAGCCGGGGGACCGGCTGTTCGTGGTGAGCGACGGGGTGTACGCCGCACAGCCGGATGGCCAGGAACGCTACGGGGATCGGGCCATGGCGCGGGCGATGCGGTCCACTCGGTTGCAGCCGGCGACCGAAGCAGTTGGTACGGTGATGCGCGAACTGCACGCGTACCACGCCGACGCGGATCTCCGTGACGACGCGGTCGTCGTCTGCCTGGACTGGCGCGGTTCCAGCCCGGTCGACGCGAGCGGGCGGTAACCGGACCGGCGGGAAACACGAGCGGGACGAGCCCAGGGGACAGCGGTGGAGCGACCTCCGAATCTTGCCGCAGCCATCGACGCGGCTGCCGACGCGCTCATCGGTGTGCTCGACTCCGCCACCGCACGGCACAACGTCGTCTCTCCGACGCAGCTGCGCGTGCTCTCGCTGATCGTCGCGCACCCGCACAGCAACGTGAACCGGCTGGCCGAGCTGCTGGACGTGGTGCCCTCCTCGGCGAGCCGGCTCTGCGACCGGCTGGAGGCGGTCGGTCTGCTGCGCCGGGTGGCCGATCCCCGCGACCGGCGTGAGGTGCGCCTGCTGCCCACGGCCGCCGCGGAGACCCTGCTGCAGGAGTTGAAGGAGCGGCGCCATCACGCGGTCCAGGCGGTGCTGGACCGGATGCCCAACCGGGTGCAGCACGAGCTGTTGCTGGCGCTGCTGGCGTTCAGCCAGGCGGCCGCTGTCACCACGCCGGTCGACACCGACTCGGCCGCCCGGACGGCCTGAGCCGCACGGGTCCAGGTGTCCATCTCAGCGGCTTCCCGCCAACCCGCTAGTGTCCTAGGACGCCTTACAGGGTGTGTGGCGCCACACACAGAAACGACGACCCCGACGCGGAAAGCAGGCCCCGAAACGGGGCAGCGGGGCCCGATATAGTGGCAGCGCAACTGGCCGGCCCACGGGTCGTGGGCCGCATCGGGGAGGTCCCAGCCCGGGATCGCAGAGGGCGCCGGCGCTGACCGGCCGGCAACGCGCACGAGCCTGGAGGAGCGGCCGATCACGGTCGGCCGCCGGAGCGTGCTGCGAAGGGAGGTTCGGTGTCGCGTCGGCCGGCTCCGTCGGAGCACCCCGCTCCAGGCGGTACGACGGCGGTCGTGGGGGACCGCGTCCTCACCCTGCCCAACCTGATCAGCTTCGTCCGGCTCGTCGGCGTGCCGCTCTTCCTCTACCTCTTCCTGGTGGTGCGCGCCGACGTGGCGGCGATCGTGGTGCTGGCGATCGGTGGCACCAGCGACTGGGTGGACGGCTGGGTGGCGCGCCGGATGCAGCAGGTCAGCCGGCTCGGGGAGCTGCTCGACCCGCTGGCCGACCGGCTCTACATCCTGGCCACGCTGCTGGCGTTCACCGCCCGCGAAGTGGTGCCGTGGCAGTTCACCGCCGCGCTGCTGGCCCGCGAGCTGTTGCTGCTCGGGTCGCTGGGGGTGCTGCGCCGCTACGGGTACGGCCCGCCGCCGGTGCACTACGTGGGCAAGACCGCCACCTTCCTGTTGCTGGCGGCGTTCCCGACCCTGCTGCTGGCCGCGTCCGTGCCGGACGCGGCGACGGTGGCCGGCGCCATCGGGTGGGGGCTGGCCTGGTGGGGTCTGGTGCTCTACTGGGTGGCCGGGGCGATGTACGTGGTGCAGGCGAGCCGGCTGGTGCGGGCGATGCGGGAGCGGCGGGCCGGGGTGGCGACGTGAGCGCGCCGGTCCGGGACGGCCGGGACCCGTCGGCGCGGGTGTACGCGCCGGACTTCCTCACCGAGTTGTTTCGCAACCCGCTCGACCCCGGTTACGCCGACGCGGCGGCGCGGCGGCGGACGGTGCCGATGTCGCGGGTGCGGCGGGTGCTGGGGCGTCCGGTCAGCCTGGTGGTGATCGTGGTGATCGGGTTCCTGTTCGCGGTGGCGTACCGGGAGACGATGGCGGAGGAGCCGGGCCGGGCGAAGGCCCGAGCGGGGTTGATCGCCGAGATCAAGCAGCGTGAGGCGGAGACGGACCGGCTGACGGCGCGCGCGGACCAGCTGCGCGAGGAGGTGGGCCGGGAGCGCGATGCGGCGCTGAGCGGCTCGCAGGCGTCGCGGTTGCGGAGCCTGGAGGCGGGGACCGGGCTGGGCCGGGTGCGCGGTGACGGTGTGGTGGTCCGGTTGGCCGACGCGGCGCAGGACAAGGACGCGGTGACGGGGGCGGATGCCGGCCCGTCCCGGGTGTTGTACTCCGACCTGCAGAAGGTGGCGAACGCCTTGTGGGCGGCGGGCGCGGAGGCGGTGGCGATCAACGGGCAGCGGTTGACGGCGACGTCGACGATCCGTTCGGCCGGTGAGGCGATCCTGGTGGACTACCGGCCGGTGACGAGCCCGTACGAGGTGTCGGCGATCGGTCCGGGGTCGATGCGGGACCGGTTCGAGGGCAGCCGGGCGGCCGGTCTGATGCGTGAGGTGGCGAAGGCCACCGGGTTGTCGTTCGGGGTGAAGGAGGCCGAGGGCCTCACCCTGCCGGCAGCGCCGCAGCCGCGGCTACGCTACGCCGAGCCCTCGGTGAGTCCGAGCCCGTCGCCGTCGGGTTCGGGTGTCGCCGGTTCGACCAGTCCGGGGCCGTCCGGCTCGCGGACGTCTCCCAGCCCCTCCGGAGGTGGCCGATGATCGCGGTGGTGGCGTTGCTCGCCGGTGTGGTGCTCGGGGTGTATCTGGACCCCACGGTGCCGGCGGCGTTGCAGCCGTACCTGCCGATCGCTGTCGTGGCGGCGTTGGACGCGGTGTTCGGCGGGGTGCGGGCGAAGCTGGACCGGATCTTCGACGACAAGCAGTTCGTGGTGTCGTTCATCTCGAACGTGCTGGTGGCGGGTCTGATCGTCTACCTGGGTGATCAGCTCGGGGTGGGTGGCCAGTTGTCGACCGGTGTGGTGGTCGTGCTCGGGGTGCGCATTTTCGGGAATGTGGCGGCGATCCGTCGGCACCTGTTCCGGGCGTAGGTTGAGGGCGATGAGCGAGGAGCACAGGGAGACGGGGACGGGGTGGCCGGTTCCGGCACAGCCGGGGCGGCCGACGGGTCCGGCGGGTGAGCCGGATCCGCGCCCGGACGCGCCCGATCCGGACGAGTTGAGCCCGTTGGCGCCGGCGGAGCCGGAGCCGGAGCCGGTGGCACCGGCCGAGTCGGAGCCGGAGCCGGCGGTGGATGTGCCGCCGGTGGAGGAGTCGGCGGGTGACGGGCCGGTGGCGGAGCCGGCGCGGGCGGCGCGGCGGTGGACGTCGGCCGGGGCGATGATCGCGGTGTTGCTGGCGTTGCTGGGGTTCACCCTGGTGGTGCAGTTGAAGACGACGTCGACGGATCCGACTCTCGCGGCGACGCGGGAGGAGGATCTGGTGCGGATCTCGTCGGATCTGGATTCGCGGGAGCGGCGGCTGCGGCAGGACATCGAGGCGTTGGAGGAGAGCCAGCGCCAGTTGCGCTCGGGCGCGCAGGGTCGTCAGGCGGCGCTGGATGAGGCGACGCGGCGGGCGGACGAGCTGGGAATTCTGGCGGGTACGTTGCCGGCGGTGGGTCCGGGCCTGGTGGTGCGGTTCGAGGGGCCGGAAAAGGCGATCTCGTCGGCGCGGATCCTGGACGCGGTGCAGGAGTTGCGGGGCGCGGGCGCGGAGGCGATGCAGATCGCGGGGTCGGACGGGACGGCGGTGCGGATCATCGCGTCGACGTATTTCGTGGACGCCGGTGGCGGTGGTCTGGTGGTGGACGGGCGGCGGTTGGCCGGTCCGTTCACGATCACGGTGATCGGTGATCCGGCCACGATGCGTACGGCGTTGAACATTCCCGGCGGGGTGGTCGCGTCGGTGCGGGATGCCGGCGGTAACGTGACGCCCGAGGATCGTGAGGCTGTGGAGGTTTCGCAGCTGCACGCGCCGATCAAGCTGGATCACGCCCGGCCGGTTTCCTGACCGGCCGCGGCCGCGCCGGTTTCGTGCCGGTGCACCGATGGATGAAGGACGCAGCTGGTGATTCCTGAGGATCTGCGGTACACCGCCGAGCACGAGTGGGTGACCGGTGGTGACGGCGGTGCCGTCCGGGTTGGTATCACGCACTTCGCGCAGGACGCCCTGGGTGACATCGTGTTCGTGCAGTTGCCGGACGCGGGTGCGGTGGTGGCGGCGGGTGAGCCGCTGGGTGAGATCGAGTCGACCAAGAGTGTGTCGGAGATCTACGCGCCGGTGAGTGGGACGGTGGCGGCGCGTAATGAGGCGCTGGCCGACACGCCTGAGGTGATCAACACGGATCCGTACGGTGCGGGGTGGTTGTTGGAGATCACCCCGGATGATCCGGCGGCGGTCGAGGGTCTGTTGACCGCTGGTGCGTACCGCGAGCTCACTGAGAGCTGAGTTGTCGTTCCGCCCGGGTGCGCGGGGTGCTGTCTCCGCGCGTCCGGTTGCCCTGCATTTCGGCGCTGGCTAGGCTCGCCCAGTCGACCGAGAACCCAATAGTTGAGCGTTGTGGAATGCGCCTTCCCGGGCACGGGGAGCCAGCCGCCGGGTGTGGTTCTGCCCGGCGGCCAGACCCGCCATTACCCCGACGCCGACCGAAACAGATCCGTGAGGTGGTCCCCATGACGCGGCCAGACGACGAGTTCCCCCCACTCGACGTCACTTCGACGCTCAATCTCGGTTCGCTCGACGAAGTGCTGGAGGGGCCGGACACCGATGTGGTGCCGAGCCGGATGTCCGGTTCGTTGCCGCCGGGTATGGCGCTGCTGGTGGTTCGTCGGGGTCCGAACGCGGGTGCCCGGTTCCTGTTGGATCACGATGTGACGACCAGCGGGCGGCACCCCGACAGTGACATTTTCCTCGATGACGTGACGGTTTCTCGGCGGCACGCCGAGTTCCACCGGGACGGTGGCACGTTCACGGTGCGGGACGTGGGCAGCTTGAACGGGACGTATGTGAACCGGGAGCGGGTCGAGGCGGCCACGTTGAGCAATGGTGACGAGGTGCAGATCGGTAAGTTCCGGGTGGTGTTCATCGCCGGTCCGCGTCCGGAGGAGGAGGCCGGCCGGGGGTGAACGAGCCTGCGGCTTCGACGCCGCCTGGGGCGGCGCGTTCCACCCCGCTGATGAGTATCGGTGAGGTGTTGGCGCAGCTGCGGGTGGAGTTCCCGGACGTCACGATCTCGAAGTTGCGGTTTCTGGAGGCCGAGGGCCTGGTGGAGCCGCAGCGGACGCCGGCGGGTTATCGGAAGTACAGCTGGGACGATGTGGCGCGGTTGCGGTTCGTGTTGACCGCGCAGCGGGACCAGTATCTGCCGTTGCGGGTGATCCGTGACCAGTTGGCGGAGTGGGACGCGTCGGGTGCGGCGCCGGGTCGGCAGCGGCCGGCGTTGGTGGCGGTGGGTCCCGCTGGTGAGGTGCCGGGTCGGGAGGTGGAGGAGTCCGCCGAGTCGTCGGAGACGCGGCTGGGGCGGGCTGATCTGGTTTCCCGGAGCGGCATCGACGAGTCGACGTTGGTGGAGTTGGAGCGGCTCGGTGTGCTGGTGTCCGACCCGCCGGGGTGGTATGACGCGGATGCGTTGATCATCGCCCGGGCGGTGGCCGGGTTGGCGGCGTACGGGTTGGAGCCGCGGCATCTGCGGGCGTACCGGACGGCGGCGGATCGGGAGGTCGGTCTGTTCGCGCAGTTGGTGGCGCCGTTGGCGCGGCAGAGTGATCCGGCGGCGCGGGCCCGGGCGGCGGAGACGGCGCGGGAGTTGGTGGCGTTGTCTCAGCAGTTGCACGCGGCTCTGGTGCGGGTGGGGCTGCGGTCGACGTTGGGTCGCTGAGGTGTGTGGGGCCGGGTGTCGTGGGGGCGCCCGGCCCTGTTGCGTCCGTGGGCGCGGAAAGATCTGTTGCGGGAAGCGTGTCGTAGGCTTGCCGGGGTAACCCCTTTCCGGCGGGGCGTGGTGCACGTAGCGCATGGGACTCTCGTGTCGCGGTCCGTGTACCGTGCAGGGAAGGGCGCGGTGCGTTAGGCGACGACGACACGGAGGCGGCGGTGCGCGAGCTGAGCGTGGTCGGAGTTCGGGTGGAGCTGCCCAGCAACCAACCGATCGTCCTGCTGCGGGAGGTTGAGGGGGACCGCTATCTGCCGATCTGGATCGGCGCGGTCGAGGCGACGGCGATCGCCTACGAGCAGCAGGGGGTCAAGCCGGCGCGGCCGTTGACGCATGATCTGTTGCGGGACGTGTTGGCGGCGTTGCAGGCGCCGTTGCGGGCGGTGGAGATCACCGAGCTGAAGGAGAACGTCTTCTACGCCGATCTGTTGATCGGTGACGGGGTTCGGGTGTCGGCGCGGCCGAGCGATTCCATCGCGTTGGCGTTGCGGGTGGGGGCTCCGATTCGTTGTGCGGAGCAGGTCCTCAGTGAGGCGGGGATCGTGATCCCGGACGAGCAGGAGGACGAGGTGGAGAAGTTCCGGGAGTTCCTGGAGCAGGTGCGTCCGGAGGACTTCGCGGGCTGAGTGGTGCCGGGCCGGTGGGCCCGGCGGGCGCGGTGGCGGCTGTCGCGGTTGCGGCGGTGGGCCGGTGTTGGTGATCTTCCTGGTGGCTGCGCGGCGTGTCGTGGTGCTTCCTGTTCGGTAAGTGCCGGGGGCCGCTATAGGGTTGCCGGTGTCGAGGGGTGCACGTACGGGGAGACGGCGTGTCACCGCACTGGGCGGGGAGGTTGTCCGGATGCACGAGCCGCGGGATCCTGGTCCGAGTTCGGAACGGCAGCAGCCGGAGCCGGTCGTTGACGGTGAGGTGGGTTACCGGGGGGTGACCGCCTGTTCGGCGGTGGGCATCAGCTACCGGCAGTTGGACTACTGGGCCCGGACCGGTCTGGTGGTGCCGAGCGTGCGGGACGCTTCGGGGTCGGGGACGTCCCGGTTGTACTCCTTCCGCGACCTGGTGGTGTTGAAGGTCGTGAAGCGGCTGCTGGACGCCGGGGTGTCGTTGCAGAACATCCGCAAGGCGATCGAGGCGTTGCGGTCGCGTGGGGTGGAGGATCTGGCCGGCATCACGTTGATCTCCGACGGCACGACCGTGTACGAGTGCCGGTCGCCGGAGGAGGTGGTCGACCTGTTGCAGGGTGGCCAGGGGGTGTTCGGCATCGCGATCGGTGGCGCGTTCAAGGAGATCCAGGGTTCGTTGTCGCATCTGCCGGCGGAGCCGGTGGGTGGGCAGGAGCCGGCGGCGCCGGCGGATGAGCCGGCCGAGGCGACGGAGTCGGTGGGGGACGAGTTGGCGGCGCGCCGGGCGCGTCGCCGGGCGGGTTGATCCGCCTGTCGTCCGTTCCGTGGACCGCGACGCGCCCAAATGGGTAGGTCGCGGTCCACTTTTTTGGTTACCGGGTGTGTTTGCCGGGGCGGCTCCGGCCGGGGGCCGGCGGGTGCTGCGGGCGGCGCCGGGTGGCGTTTCGCGCATGCCGGAGTGTGCGCAGGTGACGTGGTGGGTCCGGGGGCCGGTGGGGGTCGGGTGGGCGAGTGTCCGGAAAGGACCGGTGTCGACCCCGGCGGAGGCCGGGTTTCGACGCAGCGTCGCGGCCCGAGTGCAGGACGTGACCGCCGCCACCCCCGATGCTGACTGTCCGTAGTTGACGGTTGTCGGGAACAAGACAGGGCAGGGGTGAACCGTTCGGGCGAGCACGCTATGGTCCGACACGGCCGCTTGCGCGTGGCTGTTCTGGCGGACTCTGTCGTGCGGCGCGCGCCGGCTGCCGTTGCCCCTCCGCGGTCCCGGCCGCGTACCCCTCCCGGAAGGAAACAACCGATGACGGTGACGGAAGAGACCACCCCGACCTCGCACTACGAGCGGATCGGCGGCGCCGCGGCGGTGAAGGCGGCTGTGGAGCTGTTCTACGACAAGGTGCTGGCCGACCCGGAGCTGGCCGGCTACTTCACCAACGTGAACATGCCCGAGCAGCGCCGGCACCTCGCGCTGATGCTGGCCGTGGTCCTGGGCGGCCCGAACGAGTACGCCGGCCGTGGGCTGGCCGAGGCGCACAAGCCGCTGAACATCCCGCCGGCGCACTACGCGCTGGTCGGTGAGCACCTGACGGCGACGCTGTCGCAGCTGGGCGTGCCGGCGGACATCATCGCCGACGTGCAGGTCGTGCTGGGCCAGGTGCGGGACCAGGTCGTGTCCGTGGGGAACGCCTGAGCGTGGACGCGGCACGGCTCAAGCGGAGCTGGTCCCTGGTCGCCGCGCACGGCGACCAGGTGCCGCTCTACTTCTACTCGACGCTGTTCCTGGCGTACCCCGAGACGCGGCAAATGTTCCCGACGAACATGGCCGGTCAGCGGGACCGCCTGGTGTCGGCGTTGGGGCACATCGTGTCCCATGTGGACCAGGTGGACCGGCTCGTCGGGTTCCTGCAGGAGCTGGGCGCGGATCACCGCAAGTTCGCGGTGCGTCCGGAGCACTACCCGGCGGTCGGTGAGGCGCTGGTGGCCACGTTGCGGCATTTCCTCGGTGAGGAGTGGACCGAGGAGCTGGCCACGGACTGGACGGCCGCGTACGGGCTGGTCTCGCAGGTGATGATCGAGGCGGCGCAGTCCGCGGAGTCGGTGTCCCCGCCGTGGTGGGTGGCCGAGATCCTCGGGCACGAGCGGCGCACGTTCGACGTGGCGGTGTTGACGCTGCGGCCGCAGTACCTGCTGCCGTTCACGCCGGGCCAGTCGATCGGGGTGTCGCATCCGGCGGCGCGGACGTGGCGGTACTACTCGCCGGCGAACGCTCCCCGTCCGGACGGGACGCTGGAGCTGCACGTGCGGGCGACGCCGGGTGGTGTGGTGTCGTCGCGGCTGGTGTACGGGTGTTCCGTCGGTGACCAGATCCACCTGGCCTCGCCGGTGGGTGACCGGTTGACGTTGTGGCCGGCCGGGTCGTCGGACCTGCTGCTGCTGGCCGGCGGCACGGGTTGGGCGCCGGTGAAGGCCCTCGTCGAGCAGGTCGCCGCCGAGGGTGGGGGCCGCCGGGTGGACCTGTACGTGGCCGCCCGGTCGCGGATGGAGTTCTACGACAACGACGCGATCGACAAGCTGGCGGCGTCGCACCCGTGGTTGACGGTGACGTACGTGGTCGGGATGGATCCGCTGCGTCCGGGCGAGTTCGTGCAGGTGGCGGACCGGGCCCTGGCGGACGGGGACTGGCGGTCGCGGCACGTGTACGTGTGTGGTTCCGACGAGATGGTGAGCCACTCGCTGGCGGCGCTGACCCAGGCTGGTTTCCACGCCGACCAGGTGCACCACGAGGGTTTCGGCAAGCACTGGTACGGGCCGGCCTGGCGGACCGCGACCGCCCCTGAGGAATCCGGAGGTGTCCGGTGAGCGCGACCCCGATCAGCAGGTACGAGAGTGGACAGTTCACCGGCGGGGTGCAGGTGCGCCTGACCGCGGACCGGGTCCGCCGGTGGGAGTTCGACGCGGCGTCGTTCACCCGGCGCGGCTACGACCACGCCGACGTGGACCGGTTCAAGCTGCAGGTGGCCGACGAGCTGGACCTGCTGGCCACGCAGATCGCCAACCTGCGGGCGGAGACCGAGCGGCTGCAAGATCACCTGGAGCTGCACCGGCACGGGGTGATCCCGAGCACGGATCCGGCGGCGACGCTGCCGGCGGCCAAGGAGGTCAACCTGCTGTCGGCGGCGCAGCGGGAGGCGGAGCAGATCATCGCCCAGGCGCACGACTACGCGCGGCGGGTCGCCGAGTACGCCCAGATGCAGTACGAGAGCTACATGCGTGCCGCGGCGGAGGAGGCGAAGCAGGAGGCCGAGCGGGCGGTGGCGCAGTACCGCAGCACCGCCGGCCCGAACTTCGACGACTCGGTGGCGACGCGGGAGGCGCTGCGGATCTTCGGCGAGATGATGATCTCGCACATGCGGGCGGCGGCGCGGCACCTGGACGACGGCTCCGAGCAGTTGGCGCGCACGATGGAACGGATCGCCCGGGAGGTCACCCCGGTCGGGGCCGGGCAGGCGCAGCAGGCGCTGCCCCGCCACCAGCTCTGTTTTTTGCGCTGGGCGAGCCGCACGGCCGCGCGCGCGCCCCCCACAAACTCGGTGGCCGCGGTGGA
>NZ_JBSGJR010000180.1:0-11263 GCF_053605645.1 Micromonospora sp. NPDC003776 | reverse complement strand
ACCCGAGCGGCCGGCGCCGCTACGGCATCGAGGCCGTCGCCCGCCTGGACCTGGTACGCACCCTCCGCGACCTGGGTCTGGACCTGGCCACCATCCGCCGGGTGGTGGACCGGGAGATCCCGCTCGCCGAGGTGGCGGCGGCACACGCCGAGGCACTGGCGACCCAGATCCGGGTGCTGCGGCTGCGCCGCGCGGTGCTGGCGGCGGTCGCCCGACGTGGCTCCGGCCCCGAGGAGATGGAATTCATGCACGAACTGGCCCGACTCACGGCCGACGAACGTCGACGGCTGATCGACGAGTTCCTCGACGCGGCCTTCACCGGCCTGGACGCCGACGCCGGGTTCGCCGGCATCCGCCGGTCCCTCACCCCCGAACTGCCGGAGGAGCCCGAGGTCGAACAGGTCGAGGCCTGGCTCGAGCTGGCCGAGCTGACCCGGGACCCGGACTTCCGCGCCGGGCTGCGGCGGCTGGCGGAGCAGCACGCGGCGGACCGGGCCGGCACCCCGGGCGTGCGCCCGGACGCGGTGGCGATCACCCGGGACCAGGTCGCGCCGGCGCTGGCCACCGGCGTGGACCCGCCCTCCCCCGCCGCCGGGCCGGTGGTCGCCGCGGTCACCGCCCGGTACGCGCGGCTCTGCGGCCGCTCCGACGACGCCGACCTGCGACGGCGACTGCTGGACCGGCTGGAGTCCGCGAACGACCCGCGCCGGGAGCGGTATCTGCACCTGCTCTCCGTGGTCAACGGCTGGCCGACCGGTGACAGCCTGGGCCCGGTGCTCGACTGGTCGATCCGCGCGCTGCGGGCCCGGACCCCGGAGTAGCCCGGTTTCCACCGGTTCGCACCCCTACCCTGACAGCATGCGATTCGACCAGCACACGGTGGTGCTCCTGGTCCGCCCGGACGACGCGCCCGAGCTGCCCCGGGACGCCCTCGACCGGCTGCAGGACACCCACCTGGCCCACCAGGCCGGGCTGGTGGAGCAGGGGGCGGTCCTGGCGGCCGGCCCGTTCCTCGGCGGCGACGATCCGGCGATCCGTGGCTTCGTCGTGCTCTCGGTGGACCCGCAGATGGCCCGCGAGCTCTACGCCAACGACCCGGCGGTACGCGCCGGGCAACTGGTCGCGCGGGTGCTGAGCTGGATGGTGCCGGAGGGCAGCGTCCGCTTCGAGGCGGTACCGGTGCCCCGCTCGATGCTCGAGGCCGCCGCCGGCGACTGACCGGTCCGGCCGGGGCTCACTCCGCCCCCATCACCAGCCCCTCGATGGTGTGCTTCTGGCGGATCGGGACGAGGGTCTCGACCACGGGGCAGCGCAGGTGGGCCCGGACGAGTTCCGGCAGGCGGTCCCAGTACCCCCGGGTGACCGCCAGGTCGTGCTGGGCGGCGTTGCCCGCTCCCGGCGCGTCGACGCCGAGCACCAGCACCGGCCGGGCCTGCTCGCTGACGTTCGGGGTGCCCCGGTGGATGGTGAGCGCCGAACGCGCCGAGATGTCGCCGCGCTGCGGGTACTTGCGCACCGCGCGGGCCTCGTAGCGCGGATACCGCTCCTTCGGCGGGAACATCTCGTGGTCGAAGTCCCGGCCGTCGTCCCACTGGGTGCCCGGGGCGATCTCGAACGGCCCCATCTCCTCCACGGTGTCCACCGTGGTCAGGTTGAACGCCAGCGAGGTGAGCCGGCGTCGCAGCCGGGTCTCCTCGGGCATCGGGAAGTCGCGGTGCCAGGGCTGCGTCTTCGCGCCCGGGAAGGGAGTGTCGAAGCCCAACTCGACGATCTCGTAGTCGGGGCCGAGCACCGCCCGGCACACCGCCACCACCCACGGGTGGGTGACCAGGTCGACGAAGCCGTGCAGCTGCTCGGGGTGGATCTCGACGTACCACCGCTCGGGCCCGCGGCCGACGGCACCGTCGGGGCGGGCGCGGGCCTCCCGGAACGCTGCGTCGATGTCCTCGCCGACCCGCTCGACCCAGTCCACCGGGAAGGCGCCGCGGCAGGCGGTGATGCCGTCGCGGTAGAGATCACCAAGGGCTTCGACCGGGACCTCGTCCTCGGGCCCGCCCGGGGCGGGACGGTCGGTGGCCGGGGCGGCGTGCGCTGTCATCGGGCCTCCTCGTCAGCGGACGACCCGAGTATTACAACGTTGTAGAACGCGGGCAAGAGCTGCCGCCGGCCCTGCGGGCATGAGCGGTCAGTCCTCGGCCGCCTGGCGGCTGCCCGGCACGACCGGCATCGGCCACACCCCGGTACGCGGCGCCGCCGGCACCTCCACCTGGTGGTCCGCCCAGACGTACGTCTCGGGCAGCAGGTTCGCCACCGGGACCGCGCGCAGCCCGTCCGGCGGGCCGACGATCACCTTGATCGACGGGAAGTAGTCGAGGAGCACCTGGCGGCAGCGGCCGCACGGCGGGATGACGCCCCGGCCCCGGTCGCCGACCGCGACGATCGCCTCCACGTCGTTCGCACCCGCCGTGGCGGCCGCGCCGATGGCCACCACCTCGGCACAGGGCCCGCCGGTGAAGTGGTAGACGTTCACGCCGCTGAAGACCCGGCCGTCGGCGGTTCGCACGGCGGCCGCCACGGTGTGGTTGTCGCTACGGCAGCGCAGCTTGGCCACGGCGGTGGCGGCCTGTACGAGCGCCCGGTCGATGTCCTTCATGATCATCCCCGTCTCCTCGTCGACCCCGGTCGGCGGAAACTCTAGCCCGGTCGACTGTCGGGACCTGGGACGGCACGCCCGCACCGTGGCCCCCGCCGGCGGCGACCGGTAACCCGGGGGCGGTACGGCGGGCGGCTGCCTATCCTTGGCGACGATATGCAGAATCCAGCCGCACCCGCCGTACCCGAGACCGCCCGCGACCTGCACCGCCGCCTCTCCCCCCTGATGTTCCGCGACCAGCGCCGGCTGCAGCGTCGCCTCGACGGGGTCCGGAAGCTGCGGGATCCGCAGCGGCGGGATGCGGCGCTCGCCGAGATCGCGGCCGAGGTGGCCCGGGCCGAGGCGCGGCTGGCCGCCCGGCGGGCCGCCGTGCCGGCGATCACCTACCCGGCGCAGCTGCCGGTCAGCGAGCGCAAGGACGACATCGCCGCCGCCATCCGCGACCACCAGGTGGTGATCGTGGCCGGCGAGACCGGCTCCGGCAAGACCACCCAGCTGCCCAAGATCTGCCTGGAGCTGGGGCGCGGCGTCACCGGCCTGATCGGGCACACCCAGCCCCGCCGGCTCGCCGCCCGTACGGTCGCCGACCGGATCGCCGAGGAACTCGGCACCGAGCTGGGCGACGTGGTCGGCTACAAGGTCCGCTTCACCGACCAGGTCAGCGAGCACAGCCTGGTCAAGCTGATGACCGACGGCATCCTGCTGGCCGAGCTGCAGACCGACCGGATGCTGCGCCAGTACGACACGCTGATCATCGACGAGGCGCACGAGCGCAGCCTCAACATCGACTTCATCCTCGGTTACGTCCGGCAGCTGCTGCCCCGCCGCCCCGACCTCAAGGTGGTCATCACCTCCGCGACCATCGAGACCGACCGCTTCGCGAAGCACTTCGCCGACGCCGAGGGCAACCCCGCGCCGGTCGTCGAGGTCTCCGGCCGCACCTACCCGGTCGAGGTGCGCTACCGGCCGCTGGTCGAGGTCACCGAGGCCGAGGAGGAGGACGAGGCCGACGAGGAGACCGTCCGGGACCAGATCCAGGCGATCGGGGACGCGGTCGAGGAGCTGGCCGCCGAGGGACCCGGCGACATCCTGGTCTTCCTCAGCGGCGAGCGGGAGATCCGGGACACCGCCGACGCGCTCGGCAAGCTGGTGCAGAAGAAGCGCAGCCTGCTGGGCACCGAGATCCTCCCGTTGTACGCCCGGCTCTCCACCGCCGAGCAGCACCGGGTCTTCGCCCCGCACAGCGGGCGGCGGGTGGTGCTCGCCACCAACGTGGCGGAGACCTCGCTGACCGTGCCCGGAATCAAGTACGTGGTGGACCCGGGCACCGCCCGGATCTCCCGCTACTCCAGCCGGCTCAAGGTGCAGCGGCTTCCCATCGAACCGGTCTCCCAGGCGAGCGCCAACCAGCGCAAGGGGCGCTGCGGCCGCACCTCGGACGGCATCTGCATCCGCCTCTACGACGAGGAGGACTTCGCGTCCCGGCCGGAGTTCACCGACCCGGAGATCCTGCGCACCAACCTGGCCTCGGTCATCCTCCAGATGACCTCGATCGGGCTGGGCGACATCGGCGCCTTCCCGTTCATCGACCCGCCGGACCGGCGCAACGTCACCGACGGCGTGAACCTGCTGCACGAGCTGGGCGCGCTGGACCCGGCCGAGACCGACCCGGCGAAGCGGCTCACCCCGCTGGGCCGGCGGCTGGCGCAGCTCCCGGTCGACCCCCGGCTGGCCCGGATGGTGCTGGAGGGCGAACGCAACGGCTGCGCCACCGAGGTGATCGTGATCGCCGCCGCGCTCTCCATCCAGGACCCGCGCGAACGCCCCGCCGACAAGCAGGCCCAGGCCGACCAGGCGCACGCCCGGTTCGCCGACAAGGAGTCCGACTTCGTCGCGTACCTGAACCTGTGGCGGTACCTGCGGGAGCAGCAGAAGACCCTGTCCTCCAGCGCGTTCCGGCGGATGTGCAAGGCGGAGTACCTCAACTACCTGCGGGTCCGCGAGTGGCAGGACATCGTCAGCCAGCTGCGCCAGGTGCTGCGTACCGGAGACAGGGGCGACGGCCGGCGGGGGGCCGGCGCGGACCTGCCGGAGGAGATCGACACCCCGAAGGTGCACCAGTCCCTGCTGCCCGGCCTGCTCTCCCACCTCGGGCTCAAGGACGCCCAGAAGCACGAGTACCTGGGGGCGCGCGGGGCGAAGTTCGGCATCTTCCCCGGGTCGGCGCTGTTCAAGAAGCCGCCGCGCTGGGTGATGGCGGCCGAGCTGGTGGAGACCTCGCGGCTCTGGGGCCGGGTGGCCGGCCGGGTCGAGCCCGAGTGGGTCGAGCCCCTCGCCCAGCACCTGGTCAAGCGCAGCTACAGCGAGCCGCACTGGGAGAAGAAGCAGGCCGCGGTGATGGCCTACGAGAAGGTGACGCTGTACGGCATCCCGATCGTCACCTCGCGCAAGGTCAATTTCGGTCGGATCGACCCCGGCCTGAGCCGGGAGCTGTTCATCCGGCACGCCCTGGTCGAGGGCGACTGGCAGACCCACCACCAGTTCTGGCGGGACAACCAGCGGCTGCTGGCCGAGGTCGAGGAGCTGGAGAACCGGGCCCGGCGGCGGGACATCCTGGTCGACGACGAGACCATCTTCCACTTCTACGACCAGCGGATCCCGGCCGACGTGGTCTCCGGCCGGCACTTCGACACCTGGTGGAAGAAGACCCGACGGGAACGGCCGGACCTGCTCACCTTCACCCGCGAACTGCTGATCAACTCCGGTCGCGGCGGGGTGGACGAGGAGGACTACCCGGACGAGTGGCGGGCCGACGGGGTCACCCTGCCGCTGACGTACACCTTCGACCCGGGCACCCCCACCGACGGCGTCACGGTGGACATCCCGCTGCCGCTGCTCAACCAGGTGCCCGCGGAGAGCTTCGACTGGCAGGTGCCCGGCCTCCGGGAGGACCTGGTCGTCGCGCTGATCCGGTCGCTGCCCAAGGCGATCCGGCGCAACTTCGTCCCGGTGCCCGACTTCGCGCGGGCCGCCCTGGCCGCGATCACCCCCGGCGAGGAGCCGCTGCTGGACGCCCTCACCCGCCAGCTGCGCCGGATGACCGGGGTGACCGTCCCGCCGGACGCCTGGGACCTGGCGAAGCTGCCGCCGCACCTGCGGGTCACCTTCCGGGTGCTCGGCGAGGACGAGAAGCCGGTCGCCGAGGGCAAGGACCTGCCGTCCCTGCAACGCCAACTCCGCCAGGAGGTACGCCAGGTCGTCGCGGCGGCCGCGCCGGACGTCGCCCGGACCGGCCTGAAGGAGTGGAGCATCGGCGCCCTGCCGCGCACCATCGAGCAGGTCCGCGCCGGATACGCGGTGACCGCGTACCCGGCGCTGGTCGACGAGGGCGCCACCGTCGGGGTGAAGGTGTTCGACTCCCCCGCCGAGCAGGAGGCCGCGCACTGGGCCGGCACCCGCCGGCTGCTCCGGCTCACCGTGCCCTCCCCGGCGAAGTTCCTGCAGGGGCGGCTGAGCAACGAGGCCAAGCTGGCGCTGTCGCGCAACCCGCACGGCGGGGTGCCGGCGCTGATCGAGGACGCGGCCGGCGCCGCGATCGACAAGCTGATGGCGGACGCGGGCGGCCCGGCCTGGGACGCCGAGGGCTTCGCCGCGCTGCGCGACAGGGTCCGTGCCGACCTGGTCGACACCGTGGTCGAGATGATGAACCGGGCCCGCCAGGTGCTCGCCGCCGGGTACGCGGTGGAGCAGCGGCTCGGCGCGACGCGGAACCTGGCCGTGGTAGCCGCCCTGGCGGACATCCGCAACCAGCTCACCGGCCTCGTGCACGCCGGCTTCATCACCGAGGCCGGCTACGCCCGCCTGCCCGACCTGCTGCGCTACCTCACCGCGATCGAGCGCCGGCTGGACCGGCTGCCCGGCAACCCGCAGCGGGACAAACAGCAGCAGGACCGCATCGCCGTGGTGCAGCGGGAGTACCAGGACATGCTGGCGGCGCTGCCGCCGGCGAAGCGGCAGTCGGCGGCGGTCCGGCAGATCCGCTGGATGATCGAGGAGCTGCGGGTGAACGTGTTCGCGCAGGCGCTGGGCACCCCGTACCCGGTGTCGGAGCAGCGCATCTACCGGGCCATGGACGACGCCGAGGGGCGCTGAGGCTCAGAGCGGCTCCACGCCCGCCGGGAGCCGGTCGGCCGCGGTCGCGTCGTGGACGTACTCGAGCAGTATCCGGCGCAGCTCGCGGCCGGCGTGGGTGGGCACCACATCCCGGCGGCGGGCCACCGCGATGGTGCGCCGTACGCCGGGCGGGGCGAGCCGGGTGACCCGGATGCCGGCCCGCCGGGCCACCACGATGCCGGGGACCAGGGCCGCGCCGAGCCCCGCCTCGACGAAGCTGAGCACCGCGTCCATCTCGCCGCCGTCCACCGACAGGGTGGGCTCGAAGCCGGCCTCGCGGCACGCCTGCAGGGTGGCGTCGCGCAGGTCGTAGCCCTCGCGGAACATGACCAGGGGTTGGTCGCGCAGGTCGGTGATGCGCAGTTCGCCGGTGACCGGGTCGGCGGGCAGCGGGTCCACCGAGGCGACCACCAGGCTCTCCCGCAGGATCGGATCGGCCCGCAGGCCGGGGTCGGTGCCGGCGGACGGCATGATGATCAGGGCCAGGTCGAGGTCGCCGCGGAGCAGGTCGCGGACCAGGTCCTGGGAGCCGCCCTCCTCGACCCGCAGGTCGACGGTGGGGTGGGCGTCGCGGAACCGGCGCAGCACCGGGGGCGCCAGCGAGGTGGCCAGGCTGGGGGTGGCGCCCAGCCGGACCCGGCCCCGGCGCAGGCCGACCAGCTCCTGCACCTCGCGGGTGGCGGTGTCGACGTCGGCGAGGATCCGCTTGGCCAGCGGCAGCAGCACCTCGCCGGCGGCGGTGAGGGCGATGTTGCCCCTTACCCGCTCGAAGAGCGGGGCCCCGAGGTCGGTCTCCAGGGCGTGAATTTGCTTACTCAACGACGGCTGGGTGATGCCCACCAGGTCGGCCGCTTGGGTGAAATGTCGTACTTCTGCGACCGCCACGAAGTACCGGAGCTGATGGAGCTGCATCTGGATAGCTTATGGCTATCAAGACTGCGAGGTCGATGCATTGGACGACTGATCAAACTGCTCATAGCGTCGGTCACGTGGTACTCACGAAAACTCGGTCGCCCATCCGCACGAACGTCGGCCTGAAGGCCGTCATGGCGGTGACGGGCATCCTCCTGGTGCTGTTCCTGATCCTGCACATGCTCGGGAACCTGAAGATCTTCACGGGCGAGACCTCGTTCGACCACTACGCGCACTGGCTCCGCGAGATCGGGACGCCGCTGCTGCCGTCGACCTGGTACCTGTGGATCCAGCGGACGGTGCTCACCGTCGCGGTGCTCGCCCACATCGCCTCGGCCACCGTGCTGGCGATGCGCGCCCGGGCCGCGCGACCGGTGGCGTACGCGCACCGCCGGAAGATCCACGTGAACTACGCGGCCCGCACCATGCGCTGGGGTGGGGTGATCATCCTGCTCTTCGTGATCTACCACATCCTGGACCTGACCACCGGTCACCTGAACCCGCAGGGCGACGCGGCCAACCCGTACGGCAACGTGGTCGCCGACTTCGCGCCGGAGCGCTGGTACGTCACCCTCTTCTACGTCCTGGCCGTCGTCACCATCGGCTTCCACCTGCGCCACGGCGCGTTCAGCGCCTTCCGCAGCCTCGGCCAGCAGACGCCGAAGGGTGAGCGCCGGGCCAAGAACGCCGCACTGGTCTTCGCCGTCGTGCTGACCGCCGGCTACCTGGTGGTCCCGTTCGCCGTTCTCACCGGATTGGTGGCCTGACATGGATCTCTACACCGAGGGCGACCCGATCGCCGACACCCGGGCCCCGGACGGCCCGATCGAGACCCGGTGGGAGCGCCACCGGTTCGAGATGAAGCTGGTCAACCCGGCCAACCGCCGGAAGCTGACGGTGATCGTGGTGGGCACCGGGCTGGCCGGCGGCTCCGCCGCAGCGACCCTGGCCGAGCAGGGCTACCACGTGAGGTCCTACTGCTACCAGGACAGTCCGCGCCGGGCCCACTCGATCGCCGCCCAGGGCGGCATCAACGCCGCCAAGAACTACCGCAACGACGGCGACTCGGTGCACCGGCTCTTCTACGACACCGTCAAGGGCGGCGACTTCCGCTCGCGGGAGTCGAACGTGCACCGGCTGGCCGAGGTGTCGGTCAACATCATCGACCAGTGCGTCGCCCAGGGGGTGCCGTTCGCCCGCGAGTACGGCGGCCTGCTGGACACCCGCTCCTTCGGTGGCGCGCAGGTACAGCGCACCTTCTACGCGCGGGGCCAGACGGGCCAGCAGCTGCTGCTCGGCGCGTACCAGGCCCTGGAGCGGCAGATCGGCCTGGGCAACGTGGAGATGAACTCCCGCCACGAGATGCTGGAGCTGGTGATCGTCGAGGGCCGGGCCCGCGGCATCGTCGTGCGCGACCTGGTGACCGGCGAGATCAGCACCGAGATGGCCGACGCGGTCGTGCTCGCCTCCGGCGGCTACGGCAACGTCTTCTACCTCTCCACCAACGCCAAGGGCTGCAACGTCACCGCCTCCTGGCGCGCGCACCGCAAGGGCGCCTACTTCGCCAACCCCTGCTACACGCAGATCCACCCGACCTGCATCCCGGTCTCCGGCGACCACCAGTCGAAGCTGACCCTGATGAGCGAGTCGCTGCGCAACGACGGCCGGGTGTGGGTGCCGAAGGCCAAGGGCGACACCCGCGCGCCGCGGGACATCCCCGAGGACGAGCGGGACTACTACCTGGAGCGGATCTACCCCTCCTTCGGCAACCTGGTCCCCCGCGACATCGCCTCCCGGGCCGCGAAGAACGTCTGCGACGAGGGTCGCGGCGTCGGCCCGGGCGGGCTCGGCGTCTACCTCGACTTCGCCGACGCGATCAACCGGCTCGGCCGCAAGGCCATCGAGGCGAAGTACGGCAACCTCTTCGAGATGTACGAGCGGATCACCGGCGAGGACCCGTACGAGGTCCCGATGCGGATCTACCCCGCCGTGCACTACACGATGGGTGGCCTCTGGGTCGACTACGACCTCCAGTCGAGCATCCCGGGCCTGTTCGTGATCGGCGAGGCCAACTTCTCCGACCACGGCGCGAACCGGCTCGGCGCCTCGGCGCTGATGCAGGGCCTGGCCGACGGCTACTTCGTGCTGCCGAACACCCTCGCGAACTACCTGGCCTCCGGCCCGCTCGAGAAGGTCGACGCCAGCCACCCGGAGGCGGTGGCGGCGCGCACCGAGGTCGAGGAGCGGCTCCAGAAGCTGCTGGCGATCAACGGCGACCGGACCGTGGACTCGTTCCACCGGGAGCTGGGCCAGATCATGTGGGAGCACTGCGGCATGGAGCGCAGCGAGGCCGGGCTGCGCAAGGCGATCGACGAGATCCGTACCCTGCGCGACGAGTTCTGGCAGCGGGTCCGCGTCCCCGGCGACGGCGAGGGGCTCAACCAGTCGCTGGAGAAGGCCGGCCGGGTGGCCGACTTCTTCGAGCTGGCCGAGCTCATGTGCATCGACGCCCTGCACCGCGAGGAGTCCTGCGGCGGCCACTTCCGGGCCGAGCACCAGACCCCGGACGGCGAGGCGCAGCGCGACGACGACCGGTTCGCCTACGTGGCGGCCTGGGAGTACACCGGCACCGGTCAGCCCGTGCTGCACAAGGAAGACCTGAAGTTCGAATACGTCCACCCGACGCAGCGGAGCTACAAGTGAATCTGACCCTGCGCATCTGGCGCCAGAAGGGCCCTGAGGACAAGGGTCAGATGGTGACCTACCAGGTGCAGGACGTGTCCCCGGACATGTCGTTCCTGGAGATGCTCGACGTGCTGAATGAGCGGCTGATCCTCGAGGGCGAGGAGCCGGTCGCGTTCGACCACGACTGCCGCGAGGGCATCTGCGGCATGTGCAGCCTCATGATCAACGGCGAGGCGCACGGGCCGCAGCGCGGCACCACCGCCTGCCAGCTGCACATGCGGCAGTTCAAGGACGGCGACACGATCGACATCGAGCCGTGGCGGGCCCGGGCCTTCCCGGTGGTCAAGGACCTCGTGGTCAACCGCAGCGCCTTCGACAAGATCATCGCCGCCGGTGGGTACATCACCGCGCCGACCGGCAGCGCGCCCGAGGCGCACTCCACCCCGGTGGCCAAGGCCAACGCGGACGCCGCCTTCGAGTCGGCCGCCTGCATCGGCTGCGGCGCCTGCGTGGCCGCCTGCCCGAACGGCTCCGGCATGCTGTTCACCGCCGCCAAGATCACCCAGCTCTCGCTGCTGCCACAGGGCCAGCCCGAGCGGTACACCCGGGTGATCGGCATGGTGGACGCGCACGACGAGGCCGGCTTCGGCGGCTGCACCAACATCGGCGAGTGCGCCGCGGCCTGCCCGAAGGGCATCCCGCTGAACACCATCGGCCGGCTCAACCGGGACTTCCTCAAGGCGACGTCCAAGCGCGCCGGCACCCCGGGCTCCTGACCCCCGCGGCGGGCCCACCGCCGTCCGACCCACCCGACCGCCGCGCCCCGCACCGGGGCGCGGC